>NZ_JAVRMB020000205.1:0-23573 GCF_031844845.1 Endozoicomonas sp. | reverse complement strand
TGTGAAAAGCGCTGAATTAACGAGTGTTCACTTGCTTGATTAAGCATTCAAAGTTTTGTGAGAGAGCAAGCTCTCTCTTAACCGATGCCATCACACAAGCGCCCACACGAATTGTCTGATATCTTGTTAAAGAACCTGATCAAGTCGTTAAGACTTAATCTCCAATCGGCGATGGTGCCGATCAGCGAGGCCGCTATCATACCGAAGCAGCTTTTGTTGTCAAGCGATCGATTCTCTTCACTAAAAAGTCGTAGAAGAAAGAAGCTTTCCAACTCACCAACGTTGCCGCTCGGGCCGTGTCAGTGGAGGCGCATATTACCGCACCCCGTTGATTTGTCAACCGGCTGTTTTTCAACCAAACTTCAAATCGTTCTTCCCGGTCAGCGATGAACTTTCGTTTCGCTGTCCCGACATGTGTCGTGGAAGAGCGGCGCATTCTACGCAGGTCCGAATAAAAGTCAACAGCCGAAATTATAGATGTAAATGGTCAACTAATTGCAGTTTAAGCGAAATACTGAAAGCGCTGCATTTGATAAGGCACCACTCTGGCTTCAGTGACATCACGGAGGGATTCTGCAAACAGTTTCTGTTCTGCCACTGCTTCAGTCTTTATATGACCACTATCGCTTAATGGTGAGAGATAAATGATGTCCTTAGCGGATAAATCAAAGCCTTTTATAGTCGCTAACGTATTTACAAGGTTCATCTCTCTTTTAGTTTCAGGCGCAGCCCCAGTCAGCACAGTCAGGCCAATGGTCATACCAGACTGTTTGGCGCTATTTATCGTATCACTGACCTTACTTAAATCACCGGACTTCCCAAGAGAGGCCCGAAGCTCACCCCACCCGGTTTCCAGTCCAATGACAATATGCTTCAAACCACGCTCTCTTAACTCTTCCCAGTCTCGGGATGAACGTCTGGCACTGTAATCAGGGTCAGCAAACGTTGCTACCTCCCTTTTGAACACACCAAACCGTTCTTTTATTTCCTCCAGGCAGAACATCAGGCGCCTCTGGGATAAAGCCATGGCATTTGCCGAACCAAGGAAGGCACCCTGAGCAGACATAAGCTTTTGCCCATAAACATGCAGAATAGACTGGAGGTGGGAAATGAACGCTTCCTTATTAAGAACCTGATAGGGTTTCTCTTTATAAAAAGCACAGAATGTACATTTTCGATTCGGACAACCTATCGCAGGCTGAATAACAATATCTCCATAGCGATCTGGTGGAAGAATTGACACATCTTCGGGGTACGCCTGCCGGTACAGTGCCATCTGCTTATCGTAGCTATCAATAGGCAACTGCTGACTTCTGACAATCACTTCATCATTCAGTGAAACGCGCTTAATCCATTGGTGAAATTGCCGGTGTATGATTTTAGCATTCTCATTGGATACAGGTTTTGCATCAGCCCCCCTGACAACGGTGCCATCCATGCATCGACGATAAAAAAACTCCCCTTCCCTGAAAGAGCACCAAAACCCCTCTTCATTCAAACGGGCGGAAATATGCCGCCCCCTCTCTTCAAGCTTACAGCCATCTTTTAACTGCCTGACTTCTACCGTCATACAAATCCTGCAATATGCATTTATCCAGACCCTGCACAGGAGGGTTGAATCCTTTGGCACAGTAGGATTAAATACCCCGGCAATAAAAAAGGACAACAAATTGCAGAACATCGCAACATTATTAATCACTCTTCTTTTTAGCAGCCACCTACTGGCTCAAACCCGTCTTTGCAAGGAGGTTGTCCTTACCGGCCATCCGGACCTGCCTCCTGTTTCATGGGGAGACTTTCAAAATACCCGAGGCGCTGCAGCAGAGCTGATTACAGACATCCTTGAACAACAGGGTATCAGTGTCATTAACGATTATTTTGGTGGAGCCAATCGAGTCAATCATAAGCTTCAACAAGGCATCATCCATATTAATCCTGCCATGTCCTATCAGCAGAAATACCTGAAAGATATTCAATATATCGAACCACCCATTTATACCCAGAGCTATATGGTTGTGACCCGCAAGGATCGTCACATGGAGATTAGCCAGTGGTCTGACATGAAAAAACTGAAAGGGGTTGCACCCAAAAACCTGAGGTTTAGCGAAGAATTCAATCTGTATTCCACAAATCACCTGAACCTGGTAAGAACGTTCAACGCAAAGCAGGGGCTGAAAATGCTGAATGTGGGCAGGGTTGATTATGCAATCTACCCACAAACTCAGGGCGACCTGTTTATGTCCCTGCTTGATTTTGAAGGCCGGTTTGAAAAAATGCCTGTCGAAATCTCATCCTTTGAACTTCATACCGCCATTTCCAGAAAATTGAATTGCCAGCTCCCCCTGCAAACAATCTCAAACCAGCTTCAGAAATGGAAAAAATCCGGTTATACCGACAAGGTCATAAACGACAGCCTGTACAAATGGATGGATTTTAGTCTCGAAAAGCGAAATAACACCTCGATGTAGCCCAGCGTATTTCCCCAGAAAACCACACCTTCAGCAGAGAATATAACTAAACAATATAACCAAATAACAATTTATTATATTTAGTTGATTTGGATCATTCCCGAACCCTTCACGTTTTTTTAAAGTCCTTCACGAAATCATCATATTACCAAGAAGATCACTTCATGAACTGGACAAAAGCACCGCCAATGCCTGATACCAAATCAGGCGATTCAAAATTAATGAATCGCTTCCTGAACGCCATTGAAAAATCAGGCAATAAACTGCCTGACCCGACACTGCTATTTGTTTACGCTTTATTTATTGTCTGGGGCCTGTCGGCCCTGATGTCCCAGATGAATCTGGATCTGGTTCACCCAGCCACCGGTGAAGCAGTTGTGGTCAACAACCTCCTGACCGGCAGCGCTTTGGCCACCTTCCTGGCCAGCATGGTGAAAACATTCACCAGTTTTGCGCCTCTGGGGATTGTGCTGGTCGCAATGCTGGGCGTCGGTGTGGCTGAAAAATCAGGCTTTATCAACACCGGCCTGAAAAAACTGCTCAGCATTACCCACCCTAAACTGCTGACCCCAATGCTGGTTCTGGTGGCCATCATCAGCCACACGGCAGCAGACGCTGGCTATGTACTGGTTATCCCTCTGGGCGGTATTATTTTCCATGCGGCAGGTCGTCACCCACTGGCGGGTATTGCCGCTGCTTTTGCGGGTGTATCCGGTGGTTTCTCTGCCAACTTCATTCCTTCCGGTATTGATCCGCTGCTGCAGGGCTTCACCCAGTCTGCCGCCCAGATCCTTGACCCCAGCTACCTGATGAACCCTCTGGCCAACCTGTTCTTCACTGGCGCCTCCAGTATCCTCATCATTGCCATTGGCTGGTACGTCACGGACAAAGTGATCGAGCCCCGTCTGAACAGCACCACCACTCTGGATGACGATGTAGAAAAAGCTCCAGATCTGGGTTCTTTCTCTGCGGTAGAAAGCAAAGCCTTCAGTGCTGCAGGCATGGCAATGCTGGCGGGTATTGGTCTGTTGATTGCCGCTGCCTGGCCGGAAACCTCCCCCCTGCGCTCTCCGGATGGCCAGCTCACCGCGTTCTCTGCTCCCATCATGCAGTCAATCGTGCCGCTGATCTTCATCCTGTTTATCATTCCCGGCATTGTGTACGGCAAGGTATCCGGTAACTTCAAAAGCTCTAAAGATACCGTTACTGCCATGAACAGCACCATGGCCACCATGGGCTCTTATCTGGTTATGGCCTTCTTCTGTGCCCAGTTCCTGTACGCCTTCTCCCACTCAAACCTGGGAACGGTACTGGCCCTGAGCGGTGCAGAAGTGCTTCAGGCGATGAATCTGCCAGGCCAGATCACCATTGTCGGTATGATTCTGCTGACTGCCATGGTTAACCTGGTCATTGGTTCTGCATCGGCAAAATGGGCCCTGATCGGTCCAATCCTGGTACCCATGCTGATGGCTGTGGGCATCTCTCCGGAACTGTCCCAGGCGGCTTACCGTGTGGGTGACTCGGTATCTAACATCATCTCCCCACTGATGGTCTTCTTCCCACTCGTGGTGGTTTACTGCCAGCGTTATGTTAAGAATTCAGGTATTGGCTCTCTTGCTTCTATGATGATGCCGTATTCAATCGCCATGATGATTGGCTGGACCATCTTCCTGCTGACTTACTGGGCGCTGGGCCTGCCTCTGGGCATTCAGGCTTCTTACACATATCCGGCAATGTAAATTTTACCTGCGAATAAGAAAAAGGGGCTTCGGCCCCTTTTTCTATTCATACGCCTCCCTCTCCTCCCTTCCTTTCCTTTTATAGAATCCATCACCCACCTTTGTCTCACGGCAGCTTCTCGCTAATGGGTCTATGCTTTCACATTGCCAAGGTTAATCAGCAATAAGAAATACACTTGATGTAGAGGAGCCTGCCTATGTTTAGTCTGATGAAAATACTGGAGGGAATGACCACAGTCGGCTGGCTTATTGCCGCTGTCTGCTTGATATTATGGATAGTTATCATCCATTACTCAGGCGGATTCACTGAAAAACGTTGGGGTGATCGGGAATCAGGGGCGCTGGCTGGCTTCTTTGTACCCGGATTTATCTTTATGGGACTTCTGTATTGGATGTGATATATCAGCTCTGAATCCAGCCCCCTTCCCTGGGAACATTCTTAATAGCAATCCCTGAAGAACCGTTAGTTACCTGCCTGCCATCAGGATGGCTTCTTCATCGTATCCAGAAAAAAGCAATGGCCAGAAAAATCACCGTACCAGCAACCACAATATCAACATAAGTAGAAATTGTGACTTAGCGAATATGATGAAAATCTATAGTCTCCTGCTTCACTCCAGCCTCAGGATCATTAAACACAGAGACATCCAAAGCATCTTCTGACTTGGCAACAATGCAGGTCACCGCACAATCTCCGGTAATGTTGACGGCACTTCTTACCATATCCAGAAGCCGATCCACGCCCATCACCAATGCAATACCTTCCAAAGGCAGGCCAACCTGCTGAAGAACCATAGCCAACATCACCATGCCTACACCCGGAACCCCCGCCGTACCAATAGATGCCAGGGTTGCTGTCAGGATCACAGAAAGGTAGTCACTGATACTCAGGTCGATCCCAAACGCCTGCGCTATAAATACCGTCGCTACTCCCTGCATGATGGCAGTGCCATCCATATTTACCGTACTGCCCAGGGGAATGGTAAACGACGCTATCCGGTTATCAACACCAAACCGATTGGTGGCCGTTTCCATGGTGACGGGAATCGTGGCGTTACTGGACGCCGTACTGAAAGCAAACATGGCCGCATCTTCCATCTTTTTCAGAAAGGTGATGGGACTTAACCCGGTAAATGCTTTAAGCAGGAGACAATAGGTAACCAGAACATGTAGAAACAGAACGAACAGCAACAGCGTAAAGTACTTGCCCAGACTGGCAATGGCTGACAGCTCTATGGTGCTAAACAGCTTAGCCATCAGACAGAAAACCCCATAGGGAGCAATGTTCATCAACAAAGCCACCAGCCTCATCATCACTTCGTTCAGGGAACCAAAGATACGGGCAATGCGCTCACCCGGCTGACCCGCAGCCCCAATAGCAATACCAAACAGGACGGCAAACACAATAATCTGCAGGGTATTGCCACTGGCCATGGCCTCTATCGGGTTATCAGGAAACAGTTGTATCAGAATGTCACTGATGCCCGGTGCATCCTGAGGAACAAATGTTGTCGCCGCTTCCAGATTTGCCCCAACTCCCGGTTTTACGATAAGTCCGGCAACAATGGCCAGAGTTATAGCGACAGCTGTCGTAAAAAGATACAGAAGCAGCGTCTTGGCACTTAGCCTCCCTAAGGTAGAGGCATCGGTCAGCGAGCAGGTGCCGCAGACAATGGAGGTAAAAATAAGCGGTACCACCAGCATCTTCAGGGATGAAATAAAAATCTGGCCAATGACATGGAACAGGCCATCGGTGATGTAGTGCCCTACAAAAAAACTGTCAGCCAGAAATGTACGAATAATTAAACCCGTGGCAAGACCCGCAACCATCCCCACAAGAACCTTGGTGGTCAGTGAGTATTGACTCCATGTTTTGATCATAGGGTTATCCGCAATAACTAAAAAGACCTGCTGTTCGCAGTCATTCAGAAGAAAAGTAAAACTTTCGATTTACTGTATTTGGCAGAAACTGGAATGGCGGTCTATCACACCATCAGCAAACCTATTCATTATGGCTGCAAATAAGCATTTGTTTGGAAAAATACGGATCAAAGTTACACAGTTACCGCTTCATTGAGCGCTTATATCCAGCCTGCTAATACAATCTAACCTTGTTCCAGCACTCTCCCTCTTCCATGAATGCAGAAACTGGATTGTATTTTTTCTTTTATATGCGAATATATGGATATACAGATATTCAGGCAGCCATAATGTTACCCCATGAGTTTTTCAAAATGATGGCCGATGAAATCCGGCTTCGCTGCCTGCTTTTACTAGCCAGAAATAATGAGATTTGTGTTTGCGAGCTGGTCACCGCCCTTGAAGAGCCTCAACCAAAGATATCCAGGCACCTGGCACAAATGCGCAACCACGGATTATTAAACACCCGTCGTCAGGATCAGTGGATTTTTTATTCTATCGCCAGTGATCTACCGGGCTGGATGAATAAAATTGTCGATGGACTGCGCCAGTCAAAATGCCTGATGAAACAGTATCAGCAGGATCAGAAACGACTGGAATCTATGGCTAACCAACCTTCATGCAAGGAGTAACAACATGACCATCAAAGTAGGTATCAATGGCTTTGGCCGTATTGGCAGGCTGGCTCTGAGAGCTGCCTGGCACTGGCCCGATATTGAATTCGTAAGAATCAACGATGCCGCTGGTGATAGCGCGACACTTGCTCACCTTCTGGAATTTGACTCCGTCCAGGGCGTCTGGCAGGAAACGATTTCATCAGACAACCGCCATATTATTATCAATGGTCAGACCATTGAGTGCTCACAGGAAAAGGAAATCAGCGCGATCGACTGGTCAAACTGTGATGTTGTTATTGATGCTACCGGTGTCCACCGGGCAACGGACAAGCTCAACCAATATCTTGAGCAGGGAGTAAAGCGTGTCGTCGTGACGGCTCCGGTTAAAGAAGACAGTGTTTTGAATATCGTTATGGGGGTTAATGACCACCTGTATGACGCCAGCAAGCATCCGATTGTTACCGCCGCCTCCTGCACCACCAACTGTATTGCCCCTGTGGTAAAAGTTATTCATGAGAACCTGGGTATTGTCCGCGGTGCAATCACTACCATTCATGACCTGACCAATACACAGACTATTCTGGATGCACCTCATAAAGATCTGAGGCGAGCCCGGGCCTGCGGCATGTCACTGATCCCAACCACCACTGGCTCGGCAACAGCCATTACCCAGATATTCCCTGATCTGGAAGGTCGATTGAATGGTCATGCAATCCGGGTTCCCCTGGCCAATGCTTCAATTACCGATATGGTTTTTGATGTAGCAAAAGACACCTCAGTCGATGAGGTCAACCAGCTTCTGAAATCAGCTTCAAAAGAAGGTTCACTGCAGGGAATCCTTGGTTATGAAGAAAAGCCACTGGTATCTATCGACTACCGGGGTGATCAACGTTCCTCAATCATTGATGCGCTATCCACCATGGTTGTTGACCAGCGAATGGTCAAAATTTATGCCTGGTACGATAACGAAATGGGCTACGCCTGTCGGACAGCTGAACTGGCATTAAAAGTGGGCAGCGCCTGAGGATTGCTAATGACTGAGACTACCCGGGCTGAAACCAGTAAAAAGATTCGGCAGCAGCAGATAAGAAGTTATGCGCTGGTCACTTTCAACTATTGGAACTTCACCCTGACAGACGGCGCATTGCGTATGTTAGTGGTGCTTCACTTCTATACGCTGGGCTATAGCGGCCTTGAAATTGCCATGCTGTTTCTTTTTTACGAGTTCTTCGGGGTAGTCACTAACCTGATTGGCGGCTGGCTGGGTGCCCACATTGGCCTGAACAAAACCATGAATATCGGTCTGTTTATGCAGGTCGTGGCGCTGCTGATGTTGTCAGTACCTTCTCACTTCCTCTCCATCCCTTTGGTTATGATGGCTCAGGCCATTTCAGGTATCGCTAAAGACCTGAATAAAATGAGCGCGAAAACCTCAATCAAAACGCTGGTCAGCAATCAACAATCCGGAAAACTGTATCGCTGGATAGCCCTGTTGACCGGCTCCAAAAATGCTCTGAAAGGCGCAGGTTTCTTTCTGGGAGGAGCTCTATTGAGCCTGATTGGTTTTCAACATTCCATGATGGTTATGGCTGCCATTTTGATGCTGGTTCTCGCAGGCAGCCTGAAATGGCTGCAGAAAGATCTGGGCAAAGCCCGCAATAAACCAAAATTCACCCAGATATTCTCCAATCACCAGGCGATCAATATTCTCTCAGCAGCGCGCCTGTTTCTCTTTGCTTCACGGGATGTCTGGTTTGTTATCGCCCTGCCCATCTCCCTGAGTACAGTATTTGGCTGGAGCCATACACAAACCGGGGGTTTTATGGCGCTCTGGGTTATCGGTTATGGTCTGGTTCAGGGCATTGCCCCGAGAATTACCGGAACGGACAACCATAATCTTCAAAGCCGATATCCTCTCGTACTCTGGTCTACCGCCTTGTTGCTGGTATCCGTTATGCTGTCACTGGCCGTCACACTTCAGTGGCATGAGCAGTTCAGCATTATTATCGGACTGCTGGTCTTTGGTGGAATATTTGCCATCAACTCCTCCCTGCACTCTTATTTGATTATTTCCTTTTCCCGTGAAGAAGGCGCATCAATGGATGTGGGTTTCTATTATATGGCCAATGCCATGGGGCGATTAGTGGGTACCGTCCTCTCAGGCTGGGCTTTTCAATGGGGGCGTCTGGAAGCCTGCCTGTGGCTATCCTCTCTGTTCATTCTTCTCACCCTCATCATCTCTCTGGCAATGCCCGGTCAAAAAAGCACTGACCCATAGCATGAATTATCCTCAAGTGGCTTATCGGGTTTCCTATTCGCCAGACCTGGCACAAAACACAACACCATAGGTAGCACCAAATGTAAAACCAACCACAGAACCAATAGCGGCCCCCACTTTGGCACCAGTTTCCGGGGAGCCATATGCGGTACCCAACAGGACGCCTATTACCGAGCCAATGCCCGTACCAGCGGTACCTCCACCTCCACCTCCAAGGGCAATATACTTGAAATACCCGGGAAGTTGCCCTGCCTTTTCAACAGTACGCCGCCCAAAACGCCCACTCTCCCTTGCCGGGCTCCTTTCCTGCTGGCCAGTTTTGACTTCCACGCCAATCACTGTAAACGCGACCGAGGTCGAGGGGGAAGTCTCTGCCACTGATGTCATGTCAAGAACCCTGCCAAGTCTTCTATTTGATTATTTGTGCTTGAAGATAGAGCAAATACGGGAATGCGTCTCTCGTTCTTGAGGATGCTGGAGAGAATGCTGTAGAAAATAGAGCAAGCAAAATAAAGGTCAACTATATGTGGATGGTAAGTAATACAAACCCATAATAAAAATAAGAATACAAAAGAAATAACTTACTTATAATCAGGCAATAATATTACGTTTCGCAATAATGTTATTTTTTTGAAAATTCACGGCCAGTTGGTTCAACTGTCGTAAAGGCTGTGCCATTATTGATAAGATTTTTCTTAACTTTAAGCCTGATACAGGCAAGATCTCCCTGGCCTCATCGGCTTTTGGTCAAAAACAACGGAAACTGATATGAAAAAGATTATTAAAATATCTGCCCTGGCTGCAGCTGTTTTGCTGGCAGCTGGTTGTCAGGAACAAACAACTCAGGCTCCTGAAGTTGAATTAAAAACAGATGATCAGAAAGCAGCCTATGCCATTGGCGCTTCCATTGGCAACTTCGCCAGTCAGACCCTGGTACAGCAGGAAGAGCTGGGTGTTGCCCTGGATCGTGAACTGGTGAAAAGTGGCCTGCTGGATGCCCTGACTGACCAGGTTAAAATGAATGAAGAAGAGATGGGTTCAGCGCTCAGAGCCCATGAGCAGAAAATGAACACCGTTGTTCAGGAAAAAACCCAGGAAAAGCGTGAAGAAACCCTTATGTCTGGCACCAGTTATCTGGAAGATAATGCCAAAAAAGAAGGCGTTTCCGTTACCGAATCCGGCCTTCAGTATGAAGTGATCAAACAGGGTGACGGCCCCACGCCAATCGCCGCTGATACCGTCACCGTTCATTACACCGGCACACTGACTGATGGCACTGTTTTCGACAGCAGTAAAGAAAGAGGCCAGCCAGCCACCTTCCCTCTGGCAAACGTGATCAAGGGCTGGACTGAAGGTGTTGCCCTGATGCCTGTGGGTTCTGAATATCGCCTGACCATCCCGGCTGAACTGGCCTATGGTGACCAGGAAGTGGGTACTATTCCAGCAGGCTCTGTTCTGGTGTTTGATGTTGAGCTGATCAGCATTGAAGGCAAAGAAGATAGCAAGCAGGCTAAGAAGTAACACTCGGTACAACTCACGGGCAGTATATTACTGCCCGTTTTGATTTCTATATAATGAATCTTATCTCAATTTTAGTTCTACTGTTCATCACGCTGTTTATTGTGGTCAAGCTGACTGAACGTCACAGTAAAGCGCTGACCAATGAGCAACAAGGCAAGCTTGCAAAGATCGCCATGGTATTAATTTTTGTCATGCTGATTGCAGCACTGATCAAAAATCTAATGTAGTCTTAAAGCCGAAACAGCTCACCCAAAATCACCATCACCAGCAGCAATGGGCTTACCCAGCGGATTAAAAACTGCCAGAGCTGCAGTGATCTTCCCTGCATACCCAGCTGCTCAACCAGCACCTTCCTCTCCATTACATTGCCAGCGAAGTACAGTATCAGAAGCCCCGTAACCGGCAGCATAATCTGAGTGGCAAAGCCCGTATAGAGATCAAAAAGCGTTTTACCATCCACAGAAAAATCCTTCCACAGACTAAAAGACAATCCGGGAATCAGTCCCACCAGAAAAACAATCATTCCTGCTATAGCAGCCCCTGTTCCACGAAACCCGGAACATAAGCGACTCATCATCACCACCAGAGGCTCAGCCAGATTCACTGCCGATGTCCAGACGGCCATGACTAAAAGTAGAAAAAACAGGGGGAGAATCAGCGAACCAAATGGCATTTGAGCCAAAGCAACCGGCAAGGTGATAAACATCAGACCCGGACCACCATCCACAGATAAACCTTCACTGAAAACCACCGCAAAGGTTGCTATCCCAACCATCACCGCCACCAGCACATCAAGCAGCGCAACAATCAATACGGCCTTAACCACCGACTGTCGCTCCGGCATATAGGCACCGTACGCCATCAGGCAGCAGGCACCGATCGCCAGGGTAAAAAAGGCATGCCCCATCGCCTCCAGCACCACGCCTCCGGTAACCGCTTCAAACTTGAAGGCAAACAGATAATCCAGGGCCATCCCGAAACCACTGAAACGGCTCGAATAAATCAGCAGAACAACCAGTATCAGATACATCAGGGGCATCAGCCAGTTATTGAGACGCTCGATACCTTTGGAAACTGCCCGACCACTGATAGCCACGGTCATAAGGATAAACAGCCCATGGTACATAATGACCTGCCAGGGTGACTCCAGGAGCTGCTGAAAATTCATGGCTGTGGCTTGAATACTGGTGGTCGGTAAATCACCGGAAAGCGATTGAAAAAAGAAATAAAGCACCCAGCCAGAAACCACACTGTAAAAAGAGAGAATCATGGTGGCAGCGAATGTCCCCAGCCAGGCCAGTTTGTTCCAGTGTTTTGTGCTACCGGCACTGACGGCCAGCTGCCGCAGGCTACTGGCGGGTGATGCCCGCCCTGCCCGGCCGACAACAATCTCGGCAATCATCACCGGTAACCCCAGCAACACAACAAATATAATGTACAACAGGAAAAACAGGCTCCCGCCGTTTTCACCCGCCACATAAGGAAAGCGCCAGATATTCCCCAAACCGATGGCAGCCCCTGCAATGGCAAGAATAAAAGCTCGACTGGACGTTATTCTGTTTACAGGCTGCATGGATTGTCCGTTTTTTCTATTTAAGCTGAGTTTTACTGACCAGCAGATCCATAACATCATAGACACAAACTGATACTTATATCATCGGTTAGAGCCTTAAGGATTCCAGAGCGACCTTGACCTTCAGTGGATCAAATATTGATTCAGATCGCTCAACACGCTCAACAGATCGGACTATGATGGATGCTGTGATGGAAAGTTCAATGGTTAAGCAAATTCAGGAGTGACTTATGAGTGGCAGCGAAGTTTTTCATCTTGGCCTGACCCGTGATGCACTGAATGGCGCCGAGCTGGCTATTGTCCCCGGCGATCCGGAACGGGTCGAACGTATTGCTGAACTGATGGACAACCCGAAAAAGCTGGCCAGCCTCCGGGAATTCACCACCTGGCGGGGTGAACTTGAGGGGCAGTCTGTGGTGGTCTGTTCTACCGGTATCGGTGGGCCTTCCACATCGATCGCGGTGGAAGAGCTGGCACAGCTGGGCATCCGTACTTTTCTGAGGGTCGGAACCACCGGCGCAATCCAGCCCCATATCAATATTGGTGATGTCATTATCACCACCGGTTCGGTACGGCTGGATGGCGCCAGCCGACACTTTGCACCGCTCAGTTATCCAGCCGTTGCCGATTTCCAATGCACCCGGGCACTGGTGGACGCGGCAGGGCAAAGCGGCCTTAAGTACTGGACCGGCATTACCGCCTCCAGCGACACCTTCTACCCCGGTCAGGAACGTTACGACACCTACACCCAGCGGGTGAGAAAAGAGCTGCAGGGTTCCATGGAAGAGTGGCAGTCCCTGGGCGTACTCAACTACGAGATGGAATCCGCAACACTTCTGACCATGTGTGCCACCATGGGGCTCAGAGCAGGCTGCGTGGCCGGCGTGATCGTTAACCGTACCGGTAATGAGACACCGGACACCGAAAAACTGGCCAGTGTTGAGCCCAATGCTATCAATACCGTGATTGGAGCAGCCCGGTTAATGCTGAAATAGTAAAGAGTCCATCCAGCTAATTTCGCCCCCCCTGCTGATTTCTATCACGATCATGTGCCGAGCCAAAAGCAGCACGAACAAAGGCTGGATGGCACGGCACTGCCGATAATCAGTGCCATATATGTCCACTGCCGTAAGTATAAAACTCCCACAGTATTTATTTGATAACTGCCTTCTTTACCGCTACCTTAGCACCGTAATTTCATTTTCCTGTTCGGCGAGGCATTGTGATCTTGAGTAAGATGATCTTGAGTAAGATTGCGCCCACAATTTACCGGTTACTGGCGACACTGGTGGCTCTCCTGCTATCCGGTTCGTTTGCCAATGCAGATGTCTCGTCGAGTCGTACATCGGTTTCAGAGGTTTCCTTTGAAGCCAGCCACTTTGATGTCTCTAATATGGCTTTAGGCAACATGGCTTTTGATGTTATTAAACAAGATACACCGGGTTGCAGTGACTCTGACGACAGTTGTCTTGAGAAGCACTGTTACTCCCGTTGTCATACGCACGGAAGCAGTTTGGTCGGAAGCATACTGAATTCTTATGAGGTGCCTTACCGAGATGCTCTTACCTCAACCACGGCCGCACTATACCTCAGCGCAGATATGCGCTCTATCTACCGTCCTCCGATAGTCTGACTCCTATCTCGCGGCTATTACGCCGCACCACAACTACTATATTTACACGAAGTGTTCGTGTGTTTTTGTCATGCATGTAGATAAATCATTTGTTTGCATTGCATTGTGATGGGAATAAGAAAGTGAATTCCAAACTGATTGATAAAGAGTCGAATTGCCCGGCGCAATGCTCATTTCATCCAAACATTGAGAAAACAGAGCATGCCTTTATGCAAAAAGGCTGGTTACATAAGCACTTGCCAATACTACTCTTTATATCGGTTTGCTTAATCTGGGGAACCACGTGGCTGGCGATGGAAATCGCGGTGAAAACCATTCCGCCTGTTTTTGCGACGGGGTTGCGCTTCCTGATTGCATCGCCGTTGCTCATCCTATTGGTAAAACTTCTCAACCAGCCATTGCTCTTCCCCAAAGGACAGAAACACTGGATGTTCGTTGTCGCAATATTCTATTTTGCGATTCCGTTTACACTGATGATTTATGGCGAGCAATACATCTCTTCCGGGCTGGCTTCGATCATCTTCGCCAACATGCCCATAGCGGTGATGGTCACTTCGAGTCTTTTTCTGGGTCTCCGGTTAAGAAAAACTCAAATGGCCGGTTTATTGGTTGCGGTACTCAGCTTGATTCTGATTCTGACCAAAGAGATGAGTCTTGGTGGTGATGATTATGTGCTTGGTTTCCTGGCCCTGGGTGGCGCGGTGATCCTGCACGCTGTGATGTATGTATTGAAGGAGAAGTACTGTAATCGCATTCCGGTGCTTACCTACAATGCATTCCCGAGTTTTATTGCGTCCGCGGGTTTATTGGCTGCCTCGCTAGTCATCGAGCAACCCGCCACAGCTTCGTTCTCGATGGATTCTATTGCGGCAGTGGTTTATCTGGGGCTGTTTGCCAGCGTTGGCGGTATTGTCGCTTACTTTAAGCTTGGACAGGTATCAACGCCGTTTACGGCTTCGATCTGCTTCCTGTTTTTCCCACTGATTGCACTGACTCTATCAAGTTTGATTGCCGGAAACAGTATTTCAATGGTATCCGTATCACTGATGTTGCCACTGCTGGGTGGCATCTTTGTGACCAAAGCTGAGCCGTCCTTCTGGGCGTCCTTCAGGGATAAGTTTCGTTCACCAGGGCAATTACTCAAAAGAAAGCTGCACAGACAACCCGTAGAGAATGTGAACGCTTAAATCGAACATCACAGCCACTCTGTCCGGATAACGAAAAACGCTCTCAGCAGTGGTTATAGACCTCTATTCGAGAAAATTGTGGATTGGTCTACGAGAATCATTTTATGAATATTGTAAAAGTAGATAGCAGTAATAAACATGTGTATATGAATCTGGCACAGGCTTATGGTGCTGAATTTTCAAAAATCATACAGGAAAAGCCTGATAGTAACGGCTTGTTTCCGGTAGATCCGCAGATTGAAGGCAATGTTTCAGGTTACTTGCTCTATATTGACGGCGTTCCCGCAGCACTCACCGCAATCGCCAATAAATCTCCCGGGCAATATGAAGTTTGCGATTTCTATGTTGTGCCGTATTTCCGTAAAAACAAAGTTGGCAAACGCTTCATTTCAGATATTTTGACAAGCCTTGGTGGCAGTTGGGAAATCAAGCAGGTAGCCGGTGCAGACCATGCAGTTAAGTTCTGGCGTGATGTCATCCATGATTATACGTCAGGTAACTTTATTGAAGATAAGTATGAAGATGAAAAGTGGGGTGTAGTAACCAGGCAACGCTTTACCCATGCCATAAATGCCTGACATACATTTGGCCCACACCGACAAAACGGCTTCCCTCAGGAAGCCGTTTTTTGTGCTTTTGACGGGGCAGCGGGTAAGGCCTGAATCATATCTTTGGCGACCATTCCCCAAACCCGGCTCAGGGTCTGAACACTGGCTTGCACAGAATCACTATTATCCAGCAACAACGCATAGACTTTCTCCTTCCGGGCAATAATTTTGCTGTCCTGCCCTTCCAGAGACCAGGCAACATTCACCCGCAACTGATGCTTCACCACCGACATGGACTGCACATCAATAAATGCCACAACCTCCGGCCGTTTATCACGAACCCAGGGGCCGGAACTTACCCAGCTTTGGGCTCTGACCTGGCGACGCAGGTTTTGTACCATGGACTGGGTCAGCAAATCCGGTAACGGTTCACCCCAATGATCATTATCAAAGGTCTTCAAACGGACGCCACCATCACTCCAGGTGATGTTTTTCTTATCCAGCCAACCTGAGACATTGACCGGAAAAACTCCCAGCGTAGCAGGCAGGGCTGTATGGACTTTACCTTCCTCTGATGCTGGTGCCGCCACCAGCGTATAATTGTGATAGACAGGGTTTGTTGATGAACAACCCACCATAAGACTGAGCATCAGGGTAACGGAAAAGGCTTTTAAAGCAGCCGATCCTTTGAGCATAAAGAGGTTCAATAAGCGAATATAACGGCTCACCGGGAGTCTCCTGCTTTTCTGCCAAAGATAATGGCATCGGGTTGACGCTGCAGCATATCGGCCAGATCATCCACCGCCCTGGATGCACGACTGATGTCTTTCGAACTCTGCATCAGCTGGTACATCAGCGGCGAATCGGGAGCCAGGGTATCTTCTGCCGCAGCCATCGTCCCCTGAAGTTGCAGCATGGTTTCGTTCAGCTGCTGTGTGACGGCAGGCAGTTCGGTTTTCAGCAGCGCGGTCACTTCCCCGGCATCCCTGGACATGGAAGCAAATTCCTTACGAACACCCTCCATGCTTACACTCATCTCAGTGGACATGGCTTCCATACTGACAAATGCCTTACCCACATCGTCGATCAGCTTGTTCAGTCGGTCATCCCCGGTCAGGGTAGCCAGATTATCCAACACCTCCGTCAGGCGACTGGCCATTCCCACCAGATTAATGCTCTCAAATTTTTCAATAAACTCATCCAGGTTATTGGGCACAGTGGGAATCTGTGGATACTGGGTAGTGACCGACTGCATCTCCGGCTCGCTGTCGAAGAAATCCACCTCAATATAGAGCAGACCAGTCAATACACTTTGCAGGCCAATCTGGGCGCTGAGCCCTTGCTTCATCAAACTCCCCAGCACATTATGCTCACTGATTTCACCCTGTTCACTGATGGCGTCCGGGTACATATCCACCGTGACCACATTCAAGACCTTCTGATGGTTGTGATACAGATTGGTTTTGATGCTGACCACTTCGCCAATCTTAACCCCTCGCAAGGTCACCGGAGCACCGACAGTCAACCCTTTTATAGAGCTGTCAAACAGAATCTCGTAGCGCTGGACATCTTTCCGGGAAAAGCCATCCGCATTCAGAAACAGCACCAGCGCAATGGTCATGGCGATAATCAGAATGACAAAAAGGCCTACAGATACCGACAAAGATTTTCTATTCATACACCACTGCCTCTTTCACCCTTGCCTCTTTGACGTTCATTATTTTGAAAAGTCGTTCCATACGTTTCATGATTTTCATATTCGCCCCTGGAAAGGAACTCCCTGACCAGGGCATGTTCACTGTGATTAAGCATATATTTGGGAGAACCTGTATCCAGCTGTGTTTTGGTATTGGCATCGAGGTAAACCCCGTTATTACCAATGGCGAAAATGCTGGCCAGTTCATGGGTAACAATCACCACCGTGGCACCGGTTGAATCCCTTAACTGGAGAATCAGGTCATCCAGCCGCCGGGCACTGAGCGGATCCAGCCCCGCCGAAGGCTCATCAAAAAACAGGATATCAGGGTCCAGGGCTATGGCTCTTGCCAACCCGGCCCGCTTACACATACCACCACTGATCTGGGATGGGTAAAAATCTTCAAATCCGGACAAACCGACCAGTGCCAGTTTATAACGCACCATATCCCGAATATCAGGACTACTCAGCGTCGTGTACTGCTCCAGAGACAGCGCCACATTTTCTGCCAGTGTCTTATCACTGAACAGAGCGCCTCCCTGATAAGTTACTCCCCAACATTTACGCATCTCCTGCTGCTGTTCTGGCGATGCGGTAAAGTAACTCTGTCCACCAAAAAGAATGTCACCTTCCGCTGGCTGATAAAGCCCAATCATATGCTTTAGCAACGTACTCTTGCCGCAACCACTGCCCCCCATAATGACGAACACATCACCTTTGTGGATTTGAAAATGCAGGTTGGACTGAATCAGGTTGCTGCCATATTTCATGGTCAACCCGCGGGCTTCAATCACCACGTCCTTACCTGGTTGACTCATGTTCAGATTCCCACGTGATAAAAGAGAATATTCAAACCAGCATCCGCCACCACCAGATAGATAATGGCGGTCACCACCGCATTAGTGGTTGCCTGACCAACGGCGGCCGAGGAACGGCCACACTCCAGGCCCGCACGACAACCTGCCATGGCAATTAATAGCGCAAAAACAAAGCTTTTAAAAACGCCGGTCATAATATCACCAAAGGTGATGGCATCCCGCAACTGATACAGATACATAGTCCAGGTGATATCCATACTGGTGGCTACCAGACCACCACCAAACATTCCCAGTATATTGCTGTACAGACAGAGCAGAGGAATGGTCAGGATAAGGGCCAATGTCCTTGGCAATACCAGATAATCCATGGGCTTAATGCCCAGTGTGGTCAATGCATCAATTTCTTCATTGACCTGCATGGTACCTAACTGAGCCGCATAGGCGGCACCGGTTCGGCCTGACATGATGATCGCCGTCATCAGTGCGCCCATCTCCCGAACCATCCCTACCCCAACCAGGTTGGCAACATATACCTCTGCGCCAAACTGTCGGAGCTGAACCATTCCCAGGTAGGCCAGAATCATTCCGATCAACACACTTTGCAGGGTGATAATGGGTAAGGCAGAAGGGCCGGACTGATGGCAGAAACTGATGATATCCGACCACCGGGCAGACCCTTTTCGGGAAAACCAGCGAAACAGGGTTAACGCCAGATCTCCAGTGAAAGCCAATAATTCCATCACCTCATCACCCAGTCGGGCAACCCGGTGGGTCAGGTTCTGAAACAGGGATGAGCGTCTTTCTGGCAGAGCCTTATTGGGAGGAACGGTATTGGCAAGCCTGAACAGATCACCCACATCCTCAGGTAAGCCACTCAGGTCAAACCGGCAACGGGAATGCTCAAACATACGCTGGCAGGCCATCAGCCAGGCCAGAAGCCTTGAATCCCAGGAAAATTCATCACCGGCAATAAAGACGACAGTCGTTAATTGGCCGTAATCCAGCAGTGGAGAGAGCTGATCCAGAGCAGGCAGTGTTCCACCGACAGTCCAGTTTCCCTGCAGGGTTATCACAACGCTTTGGTCAGACACTTTATCAAAGGCCAGTGCCGCCTGATTCATGCTTCTATATGCCTTGAGAAAAGCGCAATGATAGCAGGAATGAATTCGTTTTATGAAACAGGAAATAACCTGATGGCCGCTCAATCAATCAGAGCAATGTCTTCAGCACTATCATCACCAGGATAAGGTTCATGGTTGGCTCCCGGACAGGCATAGCCATTAATAAAGAGCCTTCTGGGCTTATGGGAATTATTGGCGTTACTGAAATGAACCAGACAGGGATGGACATAGAGCATATCCCCCGGCCTCATAATTACCGGAATTTTCTGCCCATATTTTTCTTGCTTATATTCTTCACTGAGTTGTGCATTACCTTTCACTGGTGAACATTCATGGTGAGAGCGGGGAATCACATAAAGCCCACCACTCTCTTCTCCCATTGGGTCAATGGCCAGCATGGTTTGAACAAAGCAGCCATTGCCCTTTATATCCTGCCAGTTCTTATCAAAATTCCGCCGGTTATCAATATCCCGATGAACGTCGTACTCAACACCGTCACCCGGTTGTTTTGGGTGAATCTGATTAATCAGGTGAGAGGCTCTCGGGCTATCCAGAATCCGGGCAACGTTTTTTCTTAGCTGAGGATGCCTGCCATAAGCCAGCAATTCAGGGAACTTTGCACCAGCCCAGACGACTCGTTTGATGACTGGCAAAGCGTCTGGACCGACAACAGGCCCGAGTACAAAGAGTGTTCCCTCTGAAAGCAGCTTCTCTTCCGATGGTTTACCTGAGAATGGCAATACAGCCACATTGTCCAGGGCTATCTGAACATGATGCTCCAGATCATCCAGCTCTGCTCCCTGGAAAAATCCCTGCTGAATCAGATAGCCATTCTCACGATAGAAGTGCAGTTGCTCCTCAGACAAAGCAGCAGAAAAACTGCTTTGGCATATAGACAGTGCAGCAAGAAGAAACACGATCCGAAACATGGGCATACCTCTGAAAAACCAATTTCAATCAAAGAAGCTGACCTTAGAGAACGTAACAAGTTCCAACTATTTTATTACCGGACTTTATTACCGGACAGAAAAAGTTAATTAAACATCCCGGAAATACTCAGAGTAACCCCTTCAATCTCCTGAACACTGGTGGGCACTACCAGAATCGTGTCATCCCCGGCTACACAGCCCATAATTCCGCCTTTAACACCAATGGAATCCAGAAGTCTGGCAATCATCTGGGCGGCACCCGGGCTGGTTTTGATCACAATCATCGACTCATTGTGATCAACTTCTTCCACCAGATCTTTTACCGCAATACTGGAGTCCATCTTACCCAGCTCCGGAGGCAGACAGTAAACCAGCTCATTCAGTGCATTACGTGCCCTGACTGCGCCAAAACGGCCAAGCATACGGGACACCTTGGACTGGCTGATATTGTCAAACCCCTGCTCCTGCAGAAGAGCAACAATCTGGCTCTGCGAGCCGCAGCGCTCTTCTTTAAGCAGCTGCCGGAAAGAGCGAACCAGGGCATCCTGTTTTGGGCTAGTCATAGTTGTCAAATAACCTTTAAAAATACTGCCATTAAGCTTTCTGTAGTTCCAGAGACTGGAGGCAGACAATATTTTTTAATAAATAGTAACGAATTCATGGTAATAATAGCGTTTATCCAAGCTTTTATGAATATTTATTCACAAAAACATTGATTTTACCCAAACTGTAATGGACAATTAAGCCACAAACTTCAACCGACAAAAGAAGATTCAGGCAATGGGCATCGCAGTACAGAGCCTAAGCAAATCCTTTGGTGACCATCAGGTTCTGAAGGATATCAGCTTCAGCATCAGCAAAGGTGAAACAACGGTATTACTGGGTTCCAGTGGTGCGGGTAAGAGTACGCTGTTACGCATGCTTAACCTTCTGGAGAGTCCTGACCAGGGCACTATCAACATAGCCAATATGGAATTCACCTTTCAACAAAATCAGCACAAAAGGCAGAAACACACTTCAGCCAGAGAAACTTCAACAAAAGCCTGTCAGTTAAGACGTAAAGTCGGCATGGTTTTCCAGCAATATCACCTCTGGCCCCATATGACGGTACTGGAGAACCTGGTTGAAGCTCCTGTGCAACAGGGCATGGCCAAAGCTGAAGCCAGGAACAAAGCCCTGGGACTGCTGGAACGTATGGGCCTGACCGATAAAGTCAATGCCTGGCCATCCTCACTTTCCGGCGGCCAACAGCAGCGGGTAGCTATTGCCCGGGCCTTGATGTTGTCTCCGGAAGTATTGCTGTTCGATGAACCCACCGCAGCACTGGATCCGGCCATTACCAATCAGGTCGTGGAGATCATCAACGAACTGCAGGCCTCCGGCATTACCATGGTGGTGGTGACCCACGATGTCGACTTTGCCCGAAAAATCGCAAGCCGCGTAGTCTATCTGGAAAACGGAGAAATAATCGAAGAAGGAACGGCTGAACGATTTACAGCTCCGCAAACCAGTGCCTTTAAAAGTTACCTTCAACATTAAGCGCGGTTCAAGACAAAAATCCGGCAATAACTGCCTTCAATAAAGATGTATGTAAGGAAAGCCCAATGAAAAAAACAGTTGCTGCTATCGTCCTGGCCAGTGCCTCCCTTGCCTCTGCCTCCCAGGCTCAGGAAACCATTCGCTTTGGCATGGAGGCGACTTACCCTCCTTTTGAGTTCTTTAATGAACGCAATGAACTGACCGGCTTCGACGTTGA
Organism: Endozoicomonas sp.; assembly: GCF_031844845.1. Taxonomy (GTDB): domain Bacteria; phylum Pseudomonadota; class Gammaproteobacteria; order Pseudomonadales; family Endozoicomonadaceae; genus Endozoicomonas. Next base: position 1,769 of record NZ_JAVRMB020000205.1, on the reverse strand, counting down.
ACTGGCCAACGCCATCTGCGCCGAGCTGGATGCCACTTGTGAGTTTAATAATCAACCTTTTGACAGCCTGATTCCCGGCCTGAAGTTCCGTCGATTTGATGCGGTCATCTCCGGTATGGATATCACCCCTAAACGGATGGAACAGGTATCGTTCACCCAACCTTATTATGAGAACTCAGCCATCTTTGTTGCCAGCAAAAAGAGCAGCTTCAACCGTCAAAAGAACCTGACTGGAAAAACCGTTGGCGTTCAAAATGGCAGTACCCACCAGGCTTATTTAATCGACAAGCTGGAAAAGCAGGGCGTAAAAACCCGCCCATACGACAGCTACCAGAATGCCCTGCTGGATATGACCAATGGCCGGGTTGATGCAGTTTTTGCGGATACTGCCGTAGCCCGTGAGTGGCTTGATCAACAGGGTGAAGACAAGTACCAGACCGTGGGCGAAGAGATTAAAGACGCTGATTACTTTGGTATCGGCATGGGAATTGCCGCACGCATGAATGACCCTCTGGTTGAGAAACTGAATGCGGCCCTGGCCCAGGTAAAAGAGAGCGGCGTTTATCAGCAATTGCACACAAAATATTTTAACTCTGCTGAATAATTATATTAACCCTGTCCCCACGTTCTCCGTGGGAATGCACTGCATGATCAGATAGTGAGGTAACTGTGAGCCTGACCGAGCTCTTTGCCGAAGCGACCATGATGACCCTGGGGCTGGCCCTGTCATCGCTGGCACTGGGCCTGATAATGGCCATCGTCTTCTCTCTTGCCGAGCTGAGCCGATTTAAACCGCTTGCGCTCGCCACCAGCACAATGGTTGCAATTTTGCGTGGGTTACCAGAGATACTGGTGATCTTTTTCGTCTATTTCGGCTCAACCCATGCCATTTTCCTGCTGACTGACGAATTTATTGAAATCAGCCCCTTTCTGGCAGGTACCATTGCACTGTCGTTGATTTACTCTGCCTATGCCTCACAGACACTTCGCGGTGCCTTTATGGCCATTCCCAAAGGACAGACCGAAGCTTCTGTGGCACTTGGAATCAGCCGGTTCAACTGCTTTTTCCGTATCATTCTGCCGCAGACATGGCGCCATGCACTGCCCGGGCTGGGTAACCAGTGGCTGGTACTCCTGAAAGATACGGCGTTAGTCGCCCTGATTGGTGTTCATGACTTGCTGCTGCAAGCCAAGATGACCGCTGCCAGCACCTATGATCCTTTTACCTGGTATGGCATTGCTGCGCTGATTTACCTTGCCATTACCCTGATCAGCCAGCACATTCTGGAGCGCATGAAATCACGCTCTAATCGACACCTGACTTCCAGTCACAGCAACACTCACAACAACACACAGACAACAGCCACTGCCAGTGAGGCCACGGCATGAATATGGAATATTTACCGGAGCTGCTGAAAGGTCTCGGCACCACGCTGGAACTCACCCTGGCCAGTCTGTTTACCGGACTGGTACTGGCCATCCTGTTTACCGTTGTACTTTCCCTGAAAGTCAGAGCCCTGACCTGGCTGGTAAAACTTCAAATTCTGCTGTTTACCGGCACACCGCTCCTGATCCAGATTTTTTTAATTTATTACGGGCCGGCTCAATTTGATGTCATCAAAAACAGTTTTCTCTGGCCCTTATTAAGCCAGCCCTGGTTCTGTGCCATGCTGGCCCTGGCCCTTAACTCAGCCGCCTATTCCACGTTGCTGTTCAAGGGAGCCATTGACGCTGTGCCAAAAAGTGACTGGGAAGCCTGTATGGCCCTG
>NZ_JAVRMB020000204.1:0-3375 GCF_031844845.1 Endozoicomonas sp. | reverse complement strand
GCGTTGCAATTATGCTGACCTACTATCTGGCGCAGTATATGATCGTAACCGGGATTATTCAGCCCGAAGATAGGAAGCAATGAGAACTATTGGATTACTGGGCGGCATGAGCTGGGAATCAACAGCCTATTACTATCGACTGTTGAATGAAGGGATTAAGAAGGCACTGGGCAAACAAACCCTTGAATCAGTGGATGATGACCAGACAACTGAGACATTAACCCGGATTATCCTGAAAGGGTTAGGGATTATCCCAGGCAAGCCATAACAAGAAATATAAACGGCACCCCATTCAACTCAACACTGATTTTCTGACTTCATCAGCCACTTGTCATGCCAGTGACGAAAGGCCTGAATCATCGCCTGAGCGGATTTCTCTTTCCGGATATGAGCAGGTATTTTGTTGTATTCCTGCCAGTTCCGGTAATGCTCTACCAGTGCTTTGGGAGCCAACTCACGGTTGGCTTCAGGATGTCTACGGCCATTTTCCCACTTCTGAAAAGCTGAACGGATCGAGTTTAAGCCCATGGCCGAGTGATGGCACTGCGCATCGCGCTTATCCATAACTGCATGAGCTGGCTGATTACATAGCAGAAAGAAAACGGCTGTAATGGAAAAAATATAGCGGAACGGAATCACGAAACTACCCCTTACTTTTTATACTCCTTTTTTAATAATAGGCACTGTTTCAGATCCGGGTGTAAGCAATCCATCCATCAAGGGGAGAGTAATCCCTGGGGATAAGTCAGGGAATCTGTGATGTAAGATGCTCTCTATAAAATTGATGCGTTTATTCGCTGGCCTCGTTCTGGGCACAATCATAAGCATTCGCCATCATGGTCACTGAGCTCAAAAAACCAAATGGCTGATAGAGATAAAGCGTATCTGCCCCCATACCCGCCGCTTTTATACTCATCTGGTTAATGGTGCCCCAGACCATATTCTTGTCACTGTGAAGCCAGTAGTCGTAGAAATGGCCTTCCGAGCCATAGACGGTGCCTTTCAACTCACAGCCTTTAATACCATCCGTTTCTTCCCAGATCACCTGAACCTTGCCAGACTCTTCCGTCGGGAAGGTAATACAGCCCGTCAGGCTCAACAACATCATCAGCCCAATAAGGCATTTTTTCATATTCATAGGATTTTATCAGTCAGACGAGAAATGCCGGAAGTATAGGGAAAATCGCGGATAAGAGAATAAGTGCAAATCACTTGAATGGGGGATTTCTGGCAGAGCATGTCGCAGATAAAACGATGCCCCGACTGGCGGGGCATTAATCTTGGTACTTCCTCGTTATTTTTATTATTTCCCTGGGGCGGCCATCCTTGGCCTGTGCTTCCTTCCTGGAACCGGTACTGAGTTGCTTCCTTTCAATCCCTTTCTACTTATATAACAACCACTTTGCATGCCAACTCCACATTTCCTCACGAATACCAATGGCTGTAACCCGAAAACCATATTTACAAAATCTATATATTTGAGTACTTGTTACTGTCTATTGTCACCAGGAGAAACAGATAAACAGTGAGTGCTATCTTAATAGCGTCATACCCGATGGTTTACGGTTCACTTTACCAACGTCTTTTCGACGTCCACTTTCAGGCTATTTATTGCTATGCCAAGAGCTTTCAAATATCTGCAGTTTGGTTCCTGCGAAATATGTGGCCTTGCCCAGTTACCGGAACAATTATCCTGCCTTATGATTCCACTTGATGCCAAAAGAGTTCGTTATTTTACCCTCTTCTATTGTTCTGATAATCCCCAATGCCACCTTAAAGCCATGGATAAACTGGCTGAAAAGGAGAGAGAGGTTCACCATCAAATAGATACATCGTTTTTTTAAATACAGTTTTTAAATACAGCGAGATTTCAAGTATCCGTTGCCGTAAACCGTAAAGCTTCAGACAATGGACCCAACAAATAGCCCAGTAGCGTGCGCTTGCCCCCAAGAATGTTTAATTCCACCGTCATTCCGGGAATCAACTGACTGCTTTCATCAAACCCACTGTTATCCGTTTCAATCATGGCCTTGTAATAGGGCTTTGCGGTGACCTCATCCTTATAAGTATCAGCGCTGACCTCAATCACCTTACCCTTCAGGGAACCATAGGTGGTGTAATCATAAGCGGATACCCGGACATTGACCTCCTGACCCGGCCAGACCTTGGCACGGTCCTGAGGAATCACCATCGCCTCAATCATCAGGGGCGCATCATAAGGTACAATATTTGCCAGAGCCGTCCCCGGCGTTACTACCTCGCCAATGGTATTGACATGCAGATCATGCAGTGTGCCGGTCACCGGTGCGGTGACGTTCTTACGAATCGTTCTCTCCCGGGAAGAGCGAATCTGTTCCTGAATCTGGACAAGATCCTGACGGGTTTTGTTGTAATCGTGCTGTGCTTCTTCACGAAAATCGGTCACCAGCTTGGCTTTCTTCAGTCGTAACTCCGACAGCCGGGCTTCGACAATGGGAATTTGCCGTAAAGACTGGTTGATTCGGGTTTTAATTTTCAACAGCACCATCTTCTTTTCCAGCTGATTCTGCACGGATCCGGCTCCCTCACGCAGCAGGGTAGACAGAATATCCAACTGTTGCTGGGCAACTGCTCGCTCGTTATTCATATCCTTGATGACCTGATCAAGCTCTGATAACTGGGCTGCTTCCTTGTTGATTTGCTGATGGACAATAGCAGCCTGTCCATTGAGTGTTTTAATTCGCTTTTTATACAGGTTCAGCTCATTTCCATAAGACTCATCATCTTGCGCCATCTGCTCAATGGTGGCGGTAAGGTCTTCACCGGTCATCTCCGCGTACAGTCGCTGTGCTTTGGCCACCATGCCATTGAGCTTCTGCTTCAGAATACTGCTGTTTTCCGTCAGGGTTGGATTCATCACCGTAAACAATACCGTTCCTTTGTTGACCCGCTGCCCTTCCGTAACATGCAAGCCGGTGAGAATGCCTCCTTCCAGATGTTCAACCACCAGATGGTTGCCATAGGTAGACACTCTGCCATTACTTTTCACCACCACATCAACTTCAACAATGGAAGACCAGATCAGGAAGGAAACAATAATAAAACTGATGGTAAAAATAATGGAATAGCGGGAAAAGAATCGATACTGCATACGATTAAGCAATGGTTTCATGATTCTTTCTCCACTTCTTTTTCCACTACTTTGATGATCACTTCGTTACGCTGATCCGTTCCGGACTCAGCTCAACCTTAAAGCTTATGGATGAAAAGGTGGTCAATGACCGGGCAATGGAAACCAACCGGGAAATTGTTGACCTCTATTACAAAGAGTTTGAACTGGGTGAAAAAACACTGCTGGACATAACCACTGCCCAGGGTGATTACCACATCAGTCGG
>NZ_JAVRMB020000203.1:0-11957 GCF_031844845.1 Endozoicomonas sp. | reverse complement strand
ATCCATGAAAAATGCTGTTTTTTTGATTATCCAAAAATGCACTCAGTAGGTGCAAAAAAGAAATCACTATTTATAGCCTGCAAGCTAAGTGTAGCAAGGGATGTAACGGAATCCATCTGCTATGAAGCTACGGATTCAGGCTATAGTTTATCTGGATTTGGAACTAATTTATGATCCATCGGTCCAAGTAAGTAGGAAAAATTGTATTTACCTTGATTCAAGGAGCTAATGATTGAGAGATACCCATGTTGAATAATATTAACAATCTTGCGGGATTAACAATCAACTCCCATAAGCAAGAGAGTGGTCCGGCGGAGGATGGGGGCTGTGGGTTCAACGGAGACTGTCAATCGTCTCATCGGGAAAAGAATCTGCTTGATGCCATTAGTTTCCGTTCTACTGATGCTTCGCGTCGAGATAATCAAGATGAATTTATGGCGTTTCAAAAAGATTTAAAGGGGCGGAAGTTGTCTTTGTGTACGACTAAGGGATTCTGTTCTGAAGGGTGTTCTTCTGCGCTAAAAGTACTGTGCCATCTTACCCCCTCTATACTGTCTAAAGAAAATTGTACTAATATTATTGAATTTTTAACTGGTATTCTAAGACCTGACAGTCTGGATACGCTTCGCAGAGTTGAGCAGCTAACCAGGGAATGCGAAGAAAATCCTGACAAATACCATGATTGTTTTTGGTTCGACCTTCGTCCTTTAAGTAGAACCAGTGCCTTGATCAATGGCTATAAAAATTATCTCTCCTCCCTGCCAGACCTGCAATGCCAACTGGACAGCCATCCCCTGACTTCGGGTTTTAAGGCACGGGATTTATATCTGATATTCATTGATGACTGTCATACTCAGCATGGGCCTTTCTATTATGAAGATGAGCCTGGTTATATGGCTGCAATGAATGCAGGCTGGAGCTACATTCTCCAAAATACAATATCTGTACTCAACTTCGAATCAATACAGTCTCTTCATTACATTGCTATAGATAATGTCTGCGATCAGCATGGTTATTCCATTTTTGAAAAATGTGAAAGAAATAAAAATTCAAATGTTATTTTTCAGTTACGCGAAAGCAATACAACTTTGGAAGGGCTGAAAGAGCTTGAGGCGATGATAAAGGAGGAAAGGATTAGAGCCGAATTATTAAAACAGGATGGAATTAAAGGAATCGATCAGACAATAGACGGGCCAGGAAAAAGCGAAAAATTCTTCGGTTACATCTACAGAAATCAAAACAGCGAAATTGTGAAAGAATATATTGAAAGCTACAACACCGGAATCAGTAACTGCCAGACGGATGATAAGAAAATCAGAGTTATTGCTGAACTGTGCCGTAATCTGGAAGTCATCCACTGGTTTGCAGATGGCAATGCCAGAACCATTGGTTACCTTTTGGTTAACCAATTACTTCTGTCAAATGGGCTATCCCCATCCGTTATTAAAGATGCAAACTACTTTGATGGGTGGAGTGTTGATCAGCTGGCAAGTATGATCTGTGAAGGTCAGCAGAAATTTCAGGGGCTTAGATCCAGTTCACACTCAAGGGAATAGATAAACAGAAGACTCCGTGCTTAATGCTCACTGCTTAGGATTTGTCATTAAATAATTTCCCGATTTGAATTTCAATCTCCGTTCACCCTGAGCTCGTCGAAGGGTGTTTGGTACGAACTTGATTGTTGGGCTCGGAGTCATACCCTTCAACAGGCTCAGGATGAACGGGAATCGAGTTAAATAGAAAAATTCTTGCGTCATAAATTCTAAATGGAACAATGTTACCGTTCCTGAGCGAGTGATGGATTGGGATGTTATTTAATTACAGTTCCTTAATGCGAATAGACGCCTTTTAATCTCGTTCCTACGCTCTGTGTGGGAATGCATACCGCACCCACCACAAATGAAACATCCAGCGCGAGACTCCGGCATTTCATGGCAATTAAGACTACGGACTATCGATAGCCCTGTGGCATTCAGCAGGTTCCGTATGCATTCCCACGGAGGACCGTGGGAACGAGTTCAAAAATCGTTACCCGCTACTCGCTACCCGCCTCCCGCTGCCCGTAAAGCGCAAGCGGGTTTGGCTTTTTCGGGCAGCGGGAGGCGGACAGCGGGCAGCGTTCGTTAAGCCAGTGCACCCAGAAAATTCTTCAGGGTGATGATGATGATCACCAGCACCATCAGGGATAAATCCAGCCCGCCAATGGGAGGGATCACTTTACGAATACGACTGCTCAGCGGCTCGGTGATTTGATGGAGCAACATCAGTCCGGGGTTACCACTGTTAGGAGCAATCCAGCTGGAAATGGCAATAACAATCAGGCTGAACATGTAAATATTCAGAAACTCAATGCCCAGCTTCACCAGGCTGCTGATCAGGACCCCGGGGAAAGGGATGGCTGCAATGGAATAGCCGCCAATAAGCAATAACACATAGAGCAGTACTATCTGGAGTATTAATGCCAGCACCAGTGAGGCAATATCAATGCCGCCAAAGCCGGGTATGATTTTGCGAAGAGGTTTCAGCAGGGGCGATGTGGCTTTCACAATGGCCTGGGAGATAGGATTGTAAAAATCAGCCCGAACCAGTTGTAGCAGAAAGCGAATCAATACAGCCATGATATACAAACCACCCAGAGTTTGGATCAGAAAGCTGAGACTCGAAGAAAGTGCAGACATAGAGTGTATTGGATACCCGTCATGTAAAGGCATAAGGCAGTAAAAACCCTTACGCTTAAGTTAATAATTTATATGCATAATACAATAAAGACTCACCAAGGCACGTCAACAGGACGAAAAACAGGGTGAAAATTAGTCTTTCAGCGTTTCTGCCAGTTCTATCGACCGGCTGACCGCCGCATTCATGGCTTTCTCTACCAGTTCTGGAAGTCCTCCTTCCTGAAAAGTCTTTATTGCCTGCTCTGTAGTACCGTTCGGAGAAGTAATACGACGGCGAAGCTCGGCAGCACCGGCATCGCTTTCCTGAGCCATTCTGGCAGCTCCCAGGGCCGTTTGCAGTGTCAGCTGTCGTGATGTTTCAGCATCAAGCCCAAGGCGGGTACCCACCTGTTCCATAATTTCCATTAACAGGAAGTAATAGGCGGGGCCACTGCCGGAGACGGCAATCACTGCGTCAATCAATGACTCCTGGTCGACCCATTTGGCAATACCAATGGCGTTGAAGATATCATCGGCCAGTGACTTCTGGGCAGCACTGACCTGAGCGTTAGCAAACAACCCCGTGGCGCCACATTGCAGCAGGGAGGGTGTGTTTGGCATGCTCCGGACAATGGCCAGATGTTCACCGCCCCACACTTGCAGACTTGCCATGGTAATACCGGCCGCCACTGAGATGATCAGGGCATCCGGTTTTATGGATGGACTCAAGTCAGTGAGAACCGCCTTCATCACCTGGGGCTTTACACAGAGCATAATGATGTCAGCCTTGCTCACGGCCAGGTGGTTATCCACCGTGGTTTCAATATCAAACGTTCCACGGATGCCTGACAGTGTTGCTTCTGTCCTCGCTGTAGCCATCAGCCGGCAGGTTGGCCAACCGTTATTGATCAGGCCACCAATAATGCTGCTGGCCATGTTGCCAGCGCCAATGAAGGCAATGGTTGATTCAGACATTGTTGATTATTCCCCGGGGTAATCTCTGGCACCAAACAGGGCAGTGCCGATGCGAACCATGGTTGAACCTTCCTGAATAGCGGCTTCAAGGTCATCCGTCATTCCCATGGACAGTGTATCCATAGTCAGTGAAAACTCTTTATTAAGTGCATTTAATGTATTAGCCAGAGTGTTAAAAGGTTTACGCTGTTTTTCCGGATCGGTTTCGGGTGCTGGAATGGCCATCAGTCCACGTAGTTTCAGATTGGGTAATCCGGAAATAAACTGAACTACTGAGGGCAGGTCTTCCAGGTTGACTCCGGATTTTGTCGCCTCTTCGCTGATATTCACTTGCAGGCAGATATTTAATGGGGGAAGCTTTTCCGGGCGCTGGTCATTCAGTCTCTGGGCGATTTTCAGGCGGTCGACACTGTGAACCCAATCAAAGTGGCTGCTGATATCTCTGGTTTTGTTTGACTGAATCGGGCCGATGAAATGCCAATGGATGCCTGAAAGTTCATTGAGCTCGTCGATTTTACTGAGCGCTTCCTGAAGGTAGCTTTCGCCAAAGTGTTTTTGACCCAGGTGCCAGGCTTCACGCACCATAGAGGTCGGACTGGTTTTACTGACGGCCAGTAGCTGAACCTGACCATGGCGATGACAGGCTTGTTCTGCTTGATGAATTCGGTCATAAACCCGTTGAAATCGGTTTTGTAATAAGGTCATCAGGTTGTACATTACCGGGACAATAAATTGAGTAGTTTACCTGCTTCATGGTGTAAGGGGGATATTAAATGGATATTACGGAACTGTTGGCATTCAGCTTTAAACAGGGTGCTTCGGATCTGCATCTGTCGGCAGGGCTTCCGCCAATTATTCGAATAGATGGCGATGTTCGTCGCATCAACTTGCCACCGATGGATCAGAAAAAAGTTCATGGGTTGATCTATGACATCATGAACGACAGGCAGCGTAAAGATTTCGAAGAACACCTGGAAGCAGATTTCTCTTTTGAAGTGCCAGGGGTTGCCCGTTTTCGTGTCAATGCCTTTAATCAAAACCGGGGAACCGGCGCAGTATTCCGGGCCATTCCCAGTAAAGTATTGACCATGGATGACCTGGGGATGGGGCAGGTGTTTAAAACCATTGCTGATAAGCCGAGGGGGCTGGTTCTGGTTACCGGTCCTACCGGTTCTGGCAAGAGTACGACGATGGCTGCCATGCTGGATTACATCAATGACACCAAGTACCACCATATTCTGACCATCGAAGACCCTATTGAATTTATCCACACCCCGAAAAAGTGTCTGGTTAACCAGCGGGAAGTACATCGGGATACCCACAGTTTCAGTAATGCGCTCCGGTCAGCGCTGCGTGAAGACCCGGATATTATTCTTGTTGGTGAGATGCGGGATCTGGAAACCATCCGTCTGGCCATGACCGCCGCTGAAACCGGTCATCTGGTTTTCGGAACTCTGCACACCACCTCAGCGGCGAAAACCATTGACCGTATTGTGGATGTGTTCCCGGCAGAAGAAAAATCCATGGTACGCTCCATGCTGTCAGAATCCCTTCAGGCTGTGATCTCGCAAACACTGTTGAAGAAAAATGGTGGAGGGCGTATCGCTGCCCATGAGATCATGCTGGGTACTGCCGGTATTCGAAATCTGATCCGGGAAGATAAAGTGGCCCAGATGTATTCAGCTATTCAGACCGGTTCCGGGCTTGGCATGCAAACGCTGGATCAGTGTCTGAAGAATCTGGTCAAAAAAGGGCTTGTCAGCCGTAATATGGCTCGTGAAAAAGCCAAGGATACCGAAGCGTTTTAAGTGTGTTGGTGTAATGGATATTAAAAAATTATTAAAACTGGTGGCGGTAAAAAAAGCATCGGATCTGTTTATCACTGCAGGCTTTCCTCCCAGTATCAAACTGGATGGGTGTTTGATACCGGTGACCAAAACGCCGCTGACCGCTACTGAGGCGAAAGTGCTGGTTCTTGGCGTTATGGATGAAAAACAGCGCCTGGAGTTTGAGCTTAAGCAAGAGTGTAATTTCGCTATCGCTCAAGCAGGTATTGGACGATTCCGGGTCAGTGCTTTTCAACAGAGAAATCAGGCGGGTATGGTTTTGCGGCGAATCGAGGAAAAGATTCCCAGCCTTGATGAGTTAAGATTGCCCCGCATATTGCAAGACCTGAGCATGGCTAAACGGGGTCTTGTTATTCTGGTGGGAGCGACTGGCACTGGTAAGTCAACAACGCTGGCTGCGATGCTTGGTTATCGAAATGAAAACGACACCGGCCATATTATCAGTATTGAAGACCCCATCGAATTCATTCATCAGCATAAGAAGTGCATTGTTACCCAGCGTGAAGTGGGCATTGATACTGAATCTTATGAAGTTGCCTTGAAAAATAGTCTTCGTCAGGCACCGGATGTCATTATGATTGGTGAGATTCGCAGTCAGGATACCATGCGGCAAGCCCTGAATTTTGCGGAAACCGGACATCTTTGCCTGGCAACCCTTCATGCCAATAATGCTAACCAGGCGTTAGATCGTATTCTTCACTTTTTCCCGCCAGAACATCATCACCAGACCTGGATGGAGTTGTCCCTGAACCTTAAGGGGATTGTTGCCCAGCAGCTGATACCTTCACTGAATGGTGCCGGGAGATGCCCTGCTATAGAGGTACTCCTGAATACGCCACTGGCTCAGGATATCATCCGTAAAGGTGACGCTCAGGCCCTTAAGGAGCTTATGAAAAAGTCTCGGGAGCTGGGCATGCAGACCTTTGATCAGGCGCTGCTTGATCTCTATAACAGTGGTGAGATCAGCTATGAAGAGGCTCTCAGGCATGCTGATTCGGCCAATGACCTTCGTCTGATGATTAAGCTGGGTTCTGAAGTGGATGGGGATTATCTGACGGAACGATCCAGTAAACTGACGCTGCAGATGGAAGAGGCTTGAACGAGGCCCTGAGGGATGCTTGATGGAAAGGATAACCGGCGGTTGAGCCGGTTAGTCTCATGCTTCCTCTGTTGGTGTTGCCAGGGGCATGCCTTTCAGGGACTTTGCTTGAGATATTGTCTGATTATGATATTTGATTTTTTCATCCAGTGAACCACTGACACTACTGGCGCTGTTTACGTTATTAGTGGAAACCTTCTCAGACAAGCTAAATTGCCCCATTTTTGTGGTCAAACCCTCATCTGAAGCTCCTAAACCAGGGATTCCACTTTTATCTTCAACAGCGCCGACACTACTCTTGAGGGTAGAGTAATCGGCAGCGAATTTTTCATAGCGTTTGTTGTTATTGGGGTCCAACCCATTGTCGTCTATATTTTTCTTGGTCAAAATAAAAAGATCAGAAATTCTTTCTAACATAGCGGGATGGTGGAATTTTTTAGACTCATGGATCATATTTAATGCTTTGCTAAGTTTATCTAAAGCTGACTTGATTATTTTATCCTGAGAATTTTTTTTACAACTAACGCTGTTTCTATGAGTGCTTTTCACTGCGTAAATCTCATTTTTTGTTTTTTCTGGTTGGTCAGATACTGTGGTTTTCAATACTCCTGATTGATTTTCTGTTATTCGACCGACTACAGTGATTTCTGTATTTTTTGTTTTTCCTGATTGGTCAGATACTGTGGTTTTCAATGCTTCTGATTGATTTTCTGTTTTTCGACCGACTACAGCGGTTTCTGTATTTTTTGCTATTAGCCTTCCTCTCGCTCTTCCCCACGGTTTAAGTATGTTTTGAGTTGGTTTAGTTAATTCATACTCAGGATTGATACTTGGAAGTTGCATAAATGCTTCTGATTGATTTGCTATTTTCCAGCCGGTTTTAGTCGTGTCGATGCTCTTTCCTCTCCCTAACCCGATCCATCTTCCAAATTTTATTTGTAAATTTTGAGTTGGTTGCGTTACTTCACCCTTACAATCAGTTTCTCGACTCGGTATAGATGGCTTTTCCCAACTATCTCCATCCACGTTGGGTTTATCTGAAGTGGCTGGTTGCAGTGGCATCCCCGTGTCCCAGTATTCTGTTTCTGCTGATGGTTCGTTTCTTTGCAGGCTTGAGTCTGAGCTATTAGAGGGTCGATTCCCTTTTACAATTTCGGCATAGGTTAGGTCAAGATTTTGTAAATGCGGTGTTGGTGAATTGGTATCAATTATAAAGTCGGCATTGAGGTTTTTCAATCTCATTTTCGTTGTTTCAGGCAGAGCGGCTGGAATCTTATTTAGTGCGTCAGACCACTTGCGGGCAGGAAGGTTTACAAAGCTGTGAGTACAGCCTTGTTGGTACCTTAACTGATTCGTGTCGCTATATTTCGATTGCACAGAATCAGAAGATTGTGGATTTCTTCTTGTAGTTCCATGTGTAGTTCCATGTGTAGTTCCATGCATTTTCATTTTCTTCTAATTTATGGTCGGTACTTTGGAAGACAAGCTGGAAACGTAAAAGTTCAAAGCCTGAACAGATTTTAAATCTGTTCATTGGCTGGAGTTTATAGGTTCAGGTATGTACATTTATGCCAGATGGCTATTTTTCAGCAGGTTCCAGCATTATTCAGACAGTGCCGTGTTGGCCGGATCATTCAGCCAGGCTTCCAGGATGATCTGGGCAGCCATGGCATCCACCGGGTTTGATCCGTAGTGTCCTTTAATGCCCCAGCTTTCCTGCCCAATTTTTGGCTTCGAAAGAGGTGAGCCGTTCATCGGCCTCATAAAATGGCAGATTGAAGCGACCGTGAATTCGTTTACCAAACTTTCTGGCCCGAGGGGACATTTTTGACTCGGAGCCATCCATATTCAGTGGAATACCCACCGCAATGGCATCCGGTTGCCACTCTTGAATATGAGTTTTGTGGACAATTACTTTAATGACAGGGACATACGACTGAGCCTTATCAGTGAAACAACTTTCGTCGTTTAGTTTTACAGGGGGCACCTGTAGCAGGGAATCGTGTAACGCTCCCAAAAACGTTGAGTCCTTGATGGATTACAATATAGTAACTTTCTCATACTTCTTTAAAATCCCTGCCGTTGGCGTAAGACAAGTTGGACAGGTTGTTATTTTTGATAGATTACTTAAACAATGGTCACTACTACAGACAATTGGATGAGGGCATGAGCTTAATCCCCAAAGGCTTTTTCTTTCCATACATATAGTACATTCGGTACCCCGATTGAGTGAGTATAATAATGACGCCTGTTCATTCTGATTCTGGAGAGCCGGTGTCCCTTTCTCTTGATGATTTACTTTCAGATCTCCAGTGTAGTTATGTTTATCAGCAGTAGACTCCGGTTTGTTTGAGATGGCCATTTTGCCAAACTGATCAGGTAATTGTTTCAGAGTTGAATTTGCGGCTGGGTTATTATTCACTGGCGAAAAATTTCTTTTGCTCTCTGATGCTACCTGTTTGTTTTCCTGATCATTAAAAAAATCATTATAAAAATGTTCGATCAATATTTTTTTTTCAGTATTGCCAGTATTTTTTTTAAGGAAAGCAGTGAGTGAATCAGGATTTATTCCCATGGAAATAAGTAGTTTAGTGTTATCCATTACAAGAATAATATGGCCTTCAATCCAAAAGGCATCGGGGTTATTACCGTAGAGACTATTAATGGCAATAGTAATCTGGTTGTCACGATAATTTTGTTGATTCAAAGATTGTCGAATACGCATCTGACTATTAACCTGATCTTCTGTGGAGGTGGCATCCTTCGATTTGTATATTGCTGATGAGGGCTCAGGATTAAAAGCAGGATTTACCTTACGAGGAGAAGGGAGGCAACGACTATTATTGTGTTGTTTGATTACTTTATCCAGGCTGTCAGCCCCCGTTTTTGTTGAGCGTCGGTAGTTATAAGTATTATTACATCTGATACATATTAAGTTATCATCAGACCAACCATCTTTATTGATTTTACTTGTGGGACATACCACGTAGAAGCCAGTTGCTGCAGCAGTAGTAAAGATAGGAATATTCGAGCTTTGTTGATAGTTCCTACCACTTAGGAATGAGTTATATCTGCTAGTAAATTTATTCCATAATTCCTTGTACGTATCATCTCTGATCTTTCCACTTGTTGGTGAAATTCTTAAATATGGACAATTCCCGTTATGAATATAATTTTCTTCATAATACGCTGATGGCTCTTTCTTTTTGAAGTATTCTTCCAGAACAGAAAGTGCACAAGTTTTCTTGCATTTCAGGCATTTCAAATGGGGTTGGCTCCCATCATTTTCTTCTGCTTCTTCTGCATGCCATCCAGTCTTTGCCAGATATATTGCTAAATCATATGTTATGTTACATTTATATTGTCGAAAAGTTACTAAACTATCGGTGACTTCGTCATTATGATCTCTATATGAATAATATTGACCATTGAGTGTTATTTCATTAGGTGCTGCAAGCATATAACATATTTCCTGAATTATTGCTGCGGATCTAAAATAGATTGCCGATGAGAGTGATTTTCTATCTTCTTTCACTGAGCCTGATAGCTACACCCGGAACCGTTTTGATTGAAATTGTTCTAAAAAGTTCAAGTTTTGAGAAGTATGATTTTTTCACACTACTCAGAAACGCCGATATCCGATGAAATACTTTCCATCATTGAACCTGATTATCCAGATAAAAATTTGTTGACCGGATCATTCAACCAGGCTTCCAGGATGATCTGGGCAGCCATGGCATCCACCGGGTTTGATCCGTAGTGTCCTTTATGCCCCAGCTTTCCTGCCCACTCTTTGGCTTCGAAAGAGGTGAGCCGTTCATCGGCCTCATAAAACGGCAGATTGAAGCGACCGTGAATTCGTTTGCCAAACTTTCTGGCCCGACGGGACATTTCTGACTCGGAGCCATCCATATTCAGTGGAATACCCACCACAATGGCATCCGGTTGCCACTCTTGAATAAGGGCTTCCATCTGATGCCAGTCCGGGATCCCATCCTTTGCTTTCAGTGAGGGGAGAGGGGAGGCTGTTCGGGTAATAATCTGCCCGGTTGCAACACCAATGTTGCGGGTTCCGAAGTCAAAACCCAGTACGGTTTTTAATGTTTTTTCAGTCATCACTTTCTTATATCAAAAGAGCCTATGCATGCCCAACCTGATCAGAAATCAGGTTGAGATTAACGCCCAGAGTATTGGCAGCAGCACACAGGCGCAGGTGGTAAGGTGTGTCGAAGACGATGGATGGATCAGCTTCACAGGTGAGCCAGGTATTCTCGGAGATTTCCTTTTCCAGTTGACCGGCGCCCCAGCCAGCATAACCAAGGGCTACCAGAGCCTGCTTTGGCCCCGTCCCTCCGGCCATGGCAACCAGAACATCCGTTGATGTGGCCAGCTGTAAGCCGGGACATATCTCCAGACTCGCATCCCAGCTGGCTTCCCCCGAGTTAAGGACAAAGCCTCTTTCCTGAGATACGGGCCCTCCGGAGTAAACAGCGTGTTTGCTGCTATCAGACTGGTCATAGTCGCCAATACCCACCTGTCGGAAAATTTCACTCATCGCGAGAGTACTTGGTCGATTAATAACAATTCCCAGGGCACCTTGCGGGCTGTGTTCACAGATGATAGTGAGGGTTTCAGAAAAAGAGGGATCGGCCATATTTGGCATGGCAATCAGGAAGTGGCTTTTGAAATTCTGGAAAGGAACACTGCTCATAGCGGGAGTATTAGGGGAAACGCCATTTATGGCAAGTCTGAGTCCGGGTTTCTTGCAATATGAAATGTCCGTTGTCCATAAAAACCGCTCTGAACCCGTTCCCACGGTTCTCCGTGGGAACGCATACGGGACTGGTCTTGTGCCGCAGAACCTTCTGATGGTCCGTAGTCTGAATTGCCATGGGATGTTTGAGAACTGGTGACAATCTGACTCTGCCGGGTTGTGCCGGAGTTATGCTCTGGTTGTTTTGTTTGTGGTGGGTGCGGTATGCATTCCCACGCAGAGCATGGGAACGAGGTTAGAATGCCACTCCCCCTTAGCTTTTTCGGGCAGCGGGAAGCGATCTCACTGGCTGAATAAACGATCCCCGGGCTCAAAGCGCCAGGTGCGGATGATTTCAACTATATCGTAGCTCTTCAGCGTGTCGTCGAAAGGGGCAAAAGGGGAGGCCAGTTTCACTATTCTAATGGCCGCATCATCAAGTACTTTATATCCGGAAGAGGCCATGATCTCTACACTGGAGAGTGTGCCATCCCGCTTAATTGCAACCATCAGACGTAGCTCGCCGTAGAGTTGATCACGACGGGCTTTTTCCGGGTAATTGATATTACCCACCTTTTCTACTTTGCGCCGCCAGGACTCTTTATAAAACGCTCCGGCCTCTTGCA
>NZ_JAVRMB020000202.1:0-9534 GCF_031844845.1 Endozoicomonas sp. | reverse complement strand
TGCTGAGCTTGACTCATCTTGTTCTAACCATGGCAACTATAAAGAACGAAGTCGGGTGATCAATGTCACCCAGACAAAAGGACGCGAAATTCTACTAACCACACATCCTGCTGTCAACACAAGCGTTCAAACAAGTTTTTGTAGTGTGATCAGGAGGAGGTCATTTTATCTGCGGGTATCATACATTTCACCGCAAGGTAAGATGTATAAGGAGTATCTGAAATTTAATGAGCAGGGTGCTTACCTGATGGCCATTTACCCTATTGTATTAAGAAATATTTCACCCGTAACTGGAAAGGAATTTCGCCCTGTATATCAAACAACTGTTATATCTGCGCCAAAATTCACGTCAGCATCCATGTCCATGTTCTTGTGGAGAATTCTGATAATTTGTATACGACTCTTATTAATTTGCCGGAAAAATATCACATGACTGCCCTGAGGAAATTTCAGGTAACCTTTCCTGATTTGATCACAGGATTTGCCAAGTTCTGGCCGTTCTGACAGCAGGTGAAAAGTTTCGTCGAACTGTTTCAAATAGAGGTTTCTTTGCTCTTTGCCCCAGCTTGCCCCAGCGCTTCATTGTGAACCTGACAATTTCTTTTAAGTCTGCTTTGGCTTTCCCGGTTAAGTCAAAAGACTTCATTGTTAACCTTTGCTGTCCAGCTCATTGATAAAAGTATCATAGTCGTACCATCCAGACCGCTTTCTTCACCTTCAATCAGTAAGCTTCTAAGGGTATTGAGCTTTGTCTCTTTGCTTTCCAATAAACGTAAGGCCGCACGAATAACTTCACTTGCTGATCCATAGCGACCACTTTCCACCTGACCGGAAATAAACCCATCGAAGTGCTCACCCAAGGTTATACTGGTGCTTTTAGCCATGTTTATCACCTTATTCCGCCATCCTGATACCAATATATACCCGATGATGGTATATCGCATTGACAAGTCAAGCCAGCGGACTGAAGAAACTAACACTCTAAAAAACATGAATTCAGCCATGAAGAATAACAGCTGCAGAACCTTTCAACAGGCTCTGCAGC
Organism: Endozoicomonas sp.; assembly: GCF_031844845.1. Taxonomy (GTDB): domain Bacteria; phylum Pseudomonadota; class Gammaproteobacteria; order Pseudomonadales; family Endozoicomonadaceae; genus Endozoicomonas. The sequence goes on along the minus strand of NZ_JAVRMB020000202.1, from coordinate 8,489 downwards.
AGTAATATCAGACCACAGATCGCTCCGCATTCCGGATAATATTCACATCCTCCAGAAAGCGCTCCATATATCCTTGCTGAACCAGTTCTGATATATCTCCCGTCAACCTTCGACGCCAGTTCGGGTATTCATCGCAGGTTCCCGGGACATTCACCGGTGTATCCAGCATCAGGCAATCTTCCAACTGAATGACAGTGATCAGGGCATTGGAACGCACCAGATAGTAATGCAGGCGCTCCTCCAACTCACGGGAAAATGCCATGGTCTCCATCCGTTCAGGATCCATTCCCGGCGGTAGTTCACCAATATCGGCCAGTGTTTTCAGTAGCGCAACCTTGGTGACATGCCGTTCGTTCTTCTCTCGCTCACAGCGAGCTTCATCATAAGTACCCAGTTCACGCCACAGATCGAGATCCAGACAGTTCCACCACCCATTCAGCGTTGGGATATCATGATTGGACAGACAGGCCAGCGTTCTTCCCGGATAGTCTGCTGGTGCTGTGAACCGGTCGCTTGCTGATTTCTCAAACAACCCCACCGTATTCGAATAGAACTTTGCCGGCGGCAAACTTTCTGAAATTTCTTCAGGTACCGTACCCAGATCCTCCCCAAACACCAGACTCTGATGACGCTGACTCTCCAGCTTGATAATTCCCAGTAGATCCTGCAGTGGATAACGAACATAGCAGCCATGATCCGCCGTCATGCCATTTGGACACCACCAGAGTCGAAACAATCCCATCACATGATCGATTCGCAGAGCACCGCAATGATCCATATTGGCACGGACCATCTCAATGAATGGTTGATAAGCGGAATCTGCTAACGCCTGTGGGTTAAAGGGTGGTAAACCCCAGTTCTGTCCCCGGGGGGCAGCGCCATCCGGTGGTGCTCCAACACTGGCATCCAGACAATAGAGGTTACGATCAGACCAGACATCAGCCCCACCACGATCAACACCCACCGCCAGATCCCGATAAAGACCCACCAGCATGCCAGCCTGTTCAGCAGCCTGCTGGGCATCCTCCAACTGACAATCCGCCACCCATTGCAACCAGGTGTAAAAACGAACCCGCTCTTTATGGGCCCTAATGAAAGCGGTGGTTTCCTTACTGTAAGGATTTTGTAATGCCGCTGGCCAGTGGTGCCAGCCCCAGGCCTCGACATCCTGCTTGAGGTGGTACTCAAACAACACATCATACCGGGCCTGTCGCTCAAGGCTCTCACCACGGGCTTTACAGAACTGCTTAAATTGCCTGCTACGACAGGTTTTAGCGCTAACCTCCCTGGATACAAAGGTCTCATAGAGACTTTCCAGCACGGCCATCTTTAATTCAGCCACTTTAGGATAATCCACATAACTAGCGAATCGGGCCTCTGCCAGTTTTCTCTGGAATTCGGGGTTATCCATTAACTGACGGGCTTTATCGCTGCACTCAAATTCAGCGACTGCTTCTATGTCAATATAAAGCGGGTTCAGAAAGTTTCGGCTGGAAGGACTGTAGGGACTGCAGTGCTGAGGACCTGCCGGATAGAGTGCATGAATGGGATTCAAGCCAACAATATTGGCACCTTTAGCGGCCAATGCCTTAACCGCCTCTTTGAGATCAGTAAAGTCACCCATCCCCCAGTTTCTCGCTGAACGAAGGGTATAAAGTTGAATAGCTGAACCCCATATTTTCTGCCCATCAGCCAGTGCCTGTGGTTCATAGCAGGTTTCAGGGGCAATAATCAGAAAACAGGTTTCGACACCCTTGCCCCTCTTATCGCTCTTTTTATTTTTGCCTGCGAGCAACTGAAGCCGGTGATACCCTTCAGGCAGATCGTCCGGTAAGAATGCATTAAGTCTGACGACAGTGGTTCTTCCCAGCTTTTTTCGGGTCAACTCCTGATACTGTCCTTCTTTCCCGGAGAGCTCCAGCAGTCGATCTTTTCCATTCTCCAGGGTCAAATGCAGTTTAATCGTACTCTTAAGCTTGCTGACCGGCAGATGAACTTCCAGCTCAAAATGCCTGCCCTTATGGAGCACAGCAACCGCTGGCAGAACAGACGCCCATCGCCGTTTTTCTACTTGTTCAATCTGTTCATCAAGCAGCTTATCTGAATCCAGTTTAAGGCCCATTGCCTTCAGCATTGGAATCATTTTTTCAACAGGCACCTTAACCGGATTACCAGCCCAGTCGTTATACTCCCCGCTCAGGCCATAACATTCGGCCAGACGTTCAATCCGCTGTATGTCAGTCTTCACATCCACTCTCTACACCGTATTTTATTGATTAATATATGGATATATTTTTTCCTACTGCCACACCCCCCCCAACTCATCAGGCAATAGCTTTATTCCCCTGTTTAAAACACCTCTACATTTCATTATTTTTAATGACAGAAGTATTCGAACATCTTTTATTTCGCCAGTATTAATTCATACCACTAAAAAATAAAGACTTACTCAATTGATACAATAAAAACAACGCACACTTGTGATCCAAAGAAAGAAATCAGTAATAAAGGATAGATATTGGTATATATTGAGACCACGTGTTCGTAAGTGAAAAAACCTATAACTCCATAATTAACCGATACCTTGCTAAGTAGATATAAGAGAAGCCCCATTAATCGAATAGAAATTGACAACAGGTTTTATTTTCCTCAAGAATGAGCGATTCTATTTTTAGTGAAGAATTAAAATCAGATTACCTGACAGCTGAACAATTAATGACCAAACAAAGAAATCCAGCCAATCAAAAATGGTGATTTCTTATATTTAAATGAATTTTCACACGTACAATGAGCAGAAATAACAGCTAAATAAGGGAATTAACGTTTGTGACCAATGAAATTAATCAGACTATCAACAATCCGTCATTCACGGTAGAACTGGAAAACCACCTGCGCCGCGAGCTGGGAACAACGCCTAAGCGGGCAACCAATCGTGACTGGTGGCAGGCCCTGTCGCTTACCTTGCGGGATATCAGTCTGGATCAGCTGCAGCAGAGCAGCCTTGAGCCGCTAAAAAGCCTTGAGCCGCTAAAAAGCCTTGAGCCGGTAAAAAGCCTGAATGAAGGCAATACAAATCGCCACGTATGCTATCTCTCCATGGAATTCCTGATGGGCCGCCTGCTAGGCGATGCCCTGATGAATCTCGACCTTTACGAAACGGCCAGCACCCTTCTGCAATCCTACGGCATCCGCCTTTCTGATGTACTGGATCAGGAGCGGGATATGTCTCTGGGTAATGGTGGTCTTGGTCGTTTGGCCGCCTGCTTTATGGACTCGCTGGCTAACCTGCAAATCCCCGCTACCGGTTACGGTATTAACTACCGCTACGGTCTGTTCCGACAGATCTTTGAAGACGGTTCCCAGAAAGAAAAGCCTGATGTCTGGCGTGAATTTGGCAGCCCGTGGGAAACCTGTCGTCCATCAGAAACCGTTGAAATTGGCCTGTTTGGCCATATGGAAATGGATCACGATGGCAGCAATTATGCCAAGAATCACTGGGTGCCCGGAAAGAAACTGTTTGGCGTCCCATGGGATATCACCATCCCCTCTTTTGGCGGCCAGTATGTCAACCGCCTTCGCCTCTGGGAAAGTCAGGTCAGCACCTACCCTATTGACCTGGATAAATACAATCAGGGCGACTACCTGGAAGCCTGTCGCAACCTGGTGGATGGCGATACTATTTCAGGCGTATTGTATCCGGAAGATTCAACCCCTCAGGGCAAGGATCTTCGTCTAACCCAACAATATTTCTTCTGTGCCTGCTCTTTAAAAGACATTATTCGCCAACACAAGCAACGGGGTTTACCGATCAATGATCTGGCGAAACATTACGCCCTGCAATTGAACGACACACATCCGGCTATCGCCATTCCAGAGTTAATGCGTTTATTGATGGACGACGAAGGGATGGTCTGGGATCAGGCCTGGAAGATTACCCGTGCGATGTGTCATTACACCAACCATACCCTGCTGCCGGAAGCGCTGGAAAAGTGGTCCGCATCTCTGCTGGGTCGTATCCTCCCAAGACATCTGCAAATCATTGAGATGATCAACTACATTTTCCTGAATGGCGAAGCCAGGGAAAAGTGGGGGGACAATATTGAGGTCATTCAAAAAGTCAGCATTTTCGAAGAACTGGAGAATGGTGACCGGATGATCCGCATGGCTAACCTGTCCGTTATAGGCAGTCGTCGTGTCAATGGCGTTGCAGCCCTGCACAGCAGTCTGGTCAAAGCCAATCTGTTCCCGGAATTCAATGCACTGTATCCCGATAAACTGGTCAATGTCACCAATGGTGTCACCCCAAGACGCTGGCTGGCTCACTGTAATCCAGGGCTGGCACGTTTGCTTGACAAAAATATCGGTAGCGAGTGGCGTACTGACCTTAACCTGCTGGAAAAACTGACACCTTTCGCAGAATCACCCGAGTTTCTGGATGCCTTTGCCAATGTTCGTTTTAAAAACAAAGAACGTCTGGCCCGGATAATTGAAAAAGAGTGCAAGGTGACGGTTAATCCAAACGCCCTGTTTGACGTTCAGATTAAACGACTTCATGAGTACAAGCGGCAGCAACTGAACCTGCTGCATATCATCAGCCTGTACCACGAGATGCTCGACAACCCTGATGCCGACCATACCCCACGGGTGTTTATTTTCGGTGCCAAGGCCGCCCCGGGCTATGTATTGGCCAAGCAGATTATTCTGGCCATTAACAAGGTTGCTCAGGTAATTAACAACGACCGTCGTTTGGATGACCAACTGAAAGTGGTTTTCCTGCCGGATTACCGGGTCAGCCTGGCCGAGCAGATTATTCCAGCCGCCGATCTTTCTGAGCAGATATCGACTGCCGGTTTTGAAGCTTCCGGTACCGGCAATATGAAACTGGGCCTGAACGGTGCCTTAACCATCGGAACTCTGGACGGAGCCAATGTAGAAATTGCCGAAGCGGTAGGCGACGACAATATCTTTATTTTTGGTAAAACCGTTGAGGGCATTTCCGAACTGCGACAGCAGGGTTATATCCCATATCAGTACTATGAGAGTAACCCTGTACTGAAGCGGGCCATTAACGCCCTGCTGGATGGTTCATTCTGCCAGCATAAGCCAGACCTTCTGAAGCCCGTAGCTGAAGATCTGATGTACCGTGACCAGTTTATGGCTCTGGCCGACTTTGACAGCTATCGTGAAGCTCAACGTAAAGTGTCTGAGACGTTCCGTAAACCACGACTCTGGTGGCGTAAGTCGGTGCTTAATACAGCCCGACTGGGTGGTTTCTCATCAGACCGGTCAATCGCTGACTATGCCGAAAAAGTCTGGGGGGTATAAAAAAAGGGAAACTGGCTTTCTAAAGCCAGTTTCCCTGCCTGCCAGAAATCCAATTCCATCCAGTATATGGTTTCAATGCGTTTGATAGGTTGGGTCGAACGGAGTGAGTCCCAACAATTGTACCGATGATGCAGATAGTTTGTTGGGGCTCGCATTCGCTCGACCTAACCTGCGTCATCTGTCAATTTCAATGAAACCATGTACCAGCCGAATACTCAGTCACAAACTGACATTGATAATTTACACTATAATAAAGCCCCGAATCTGAAGTCAGGATCGGAGTACTTATGACAGATAACAAACAGACCATTGTAGCCCAACTGAATACCATACTTGAGCATGAGCTGGCAGGTGTTGTTCGCTACACTCATTACAGCTTTATGGTATTCGGCTACAGTCGTATTCCTATTGTGGGCTGGCTGCGCAGTGCTGCCACAGAAACGCTGACCCATGCCCATGAAGCAGGAGAGATGGTTACCTATATGGGAGAACACCCATCACTGGGGATTGGCGAGCTTCTGGAAACATCAAAACATGATATCCGCGATATCATGTTAGAGTCTCTGGAATTCGAGAAACAGGGCGTAAAACATTACTATGAATTGCTGCAGCTGGCCGAGAAATCCAGGTTAGTGACGGTTGAAGAATATGCCCGTCGCCTGATTGCTGAAGAAGAGCAGCACATTGGTGATATCGACAAGATGCTGCGTAAACCGGGTGAGATTGCCAGTGTTGTGTGATTGACTCGGCATTTTAAAAGATACCAGCCTGTGGTCGCCACGGAGGCACAAAGACACGGAGAAGAGCCTTATTTTAAAGCTTCGCTTTTCTCTGTGCCTTCGTGTCTCCGTGGCAAAAACGGTATATTTTGGTTTGCTGCTGCCCTAAAATCCGCAAAAGCCAACGCCCTCAATCGATACAGTGGCAGGTAATACGGGCATAGAGGCTGGTATTATCCTGCTCCGGTGCCACCTTCTCCATGGCATTGGCCACCGTCAGATCAATACTGAACCATTCATTACCTGAAACATTCATTCCCACTCCCGCAGAAGAAAGGGTCTGTTTCGGGTTCAAAGACTCAACTTCACCATGGTCGTAGAAACCATAGAGATCAAACAGGTACTCATTAAATGAAAAGCCGTTATAGTGTACTTCGATCTGCTGGTACCAGCCCTGGTCACCACTGGCAACGCCCTGCTGATAGCCTCGCAGGGTTGATGGGCCACCCAGGGTAAATGATACCGCTCCCGGTAACGCCTGTTCAGAACTGAACTGGGCTTCTACGGTAGACAGTGCATAGAATGGGTTATTGAAGTTATAGATAAACGTCAGTCGAGTATTGAATAGATTAAACTTTCGGGTGATACCCTGCAGCTTTTCTTTACTGCTCACGGAGCTGTAAAGCTGCCGACCACTGAACTGCCACTGGTCACCGAGCCAGCTCAGTTCTGCCCCCAGCTGGTAGCGCCCTGTCTGATAATCAGAGAGATCCCCACCGGTAACACTGTTCTTTGAGTTTGAGTTGCTGATGGCAGCCACCAGGTTTACCCAGAGATCCGTATCAGAATAAACCAGGTAACTTCCTTCCAGCCCCAGTCTTAGCGTATCCCCGGAATAGCCTAATGCTTCAAAGTCTCCCGAGGTCACTGCGGAATTAGTCAATTGAAGACTGCCTCCCAGACGTAATCCATCGGTGCCCACTACAGTACTGTAACTACCAAGTATGGATTTGATACCGCTGGATACAATGCCGTAGGCAAGCGCCTTATCAGAAGGGAGAAAGAGTTGATTTCTCTGGTAGAGTGCGCTGAACTGTGCTTCACCAGAGCTCTCGTAGCCATAGTTATCCACATAAAGCTCCAGCTTATCCCGACCTGGCTCCGGTATATTGATGACAATATCCGTCAGACCAAATGCCTTCCCTGCACGAAGTTCCGCCTGAAGACGCTGGTTATGTATCCGGTTATAAAACAGAATATCCTTTTCCAACGCTTCAATATCAATTGAGGAAAGCTGGTTTTCATAGTCAACCCATTCCCGGAAATAGCTATCCTCTGTGTATTCATTACCCTCAAAGACAATTTCACCAATGGAGCCTTCCACCAGACGAATGATGACAATACCCTCACCAACCTGCTGCTCCGGAAACACTGCAACTGCCGTGTAGATATTTTTTTGCCGGTAAACCTGATTAATGGTTCCAAGAATTCTCTGCAAACCGTTGTAATCAATTTCTTTCCCAAGCAGTGGCTGGACAATATCCTGCAACTCTTTCTGGGTAAGATGGGCAGATTTGGTAAAACGAATGCCTCTCAGGGTAAAGGTTGGCCCGCCACTTACTTCTTCCACGGACTCACTCTCTTCAGTAATGGCAGGCAGACTGGGGTTTTGTTCCTGCTGCCTGAGGCGGATCTCCTGCTCAATCAGATCTTTATTGGCCTGACCAGCATAATCGTAGTCATCTACCGGGGGGGGTTGTGCGGCCAGTGGAGCACTAACCAGAGCAGCACTAACCAGGGCAGCACTAACCAGGGCAGCACTGAATGACAAACCATACACGCCGGTTTTCCACCAACACCCTCGTTCCCACGCTCGGCGTGGGAATGCATACCCGGTACTGCCATATTGGTACCCGGGCCGGGGCACGAAAGTCGTTGCATTGCTTTGACCCTGATTCTTTTTATTGTTTTTCCAGGTACTCATTTACGACTCCTTTTCAACGCCCGGTTCAGAAATCAACCAGTACTCGTCCTCTTCTTCGGACTGCTCAGCTTCGTACTCTGCATCGCCACCCGAGCTTCCATCAAAGCCTGCCGCAGTAGCAGGCAAATTGGCTAACCAGCTATCTGCGATGGCAACCAGATTGCCTTCTTCTTCTAGCTGAGCCGGTATTGGATTGCTCTGGCTAACCTGCACCAGTTCCTGGTTGTTAATCTCATTCTGATACTCAAGACTCAGGCGATAGAACGTCTCTGGGAGACCGATAGTAGACGAGTCATTCAGTCCTGCCTTATAAGACAACAGAAGGGGCAGGTTATAACGGGTAAACCGGGCATTAGTAGTGATATTGACATCCTCTACCGCTAGCCAGAACTGGCCATCAGGCGTCATAAACTGTCCATCCACTGGCAGTGCTGATCCGTTTGAGTTATTCAGGTTCATGG
>NZ_JAVRMB020000201.1:0-7738 GCF_031844845.1 Endozoicomonas sp. | reverse complement strand
CATAGCCAACCACAGGAATCGTGTCTGTGGTTGGGTCCTGGCGCTACCACGCAGAGCGTGGGAGCGAGGAGGGTTTTGCGACAACCGCCTTCGCGAGGATGACGGTCGGGGGGGGTTGCCCTTTTGCGACACCCTCGAAGGAGGGAATCCATCTCGGGAGTGGGAGTCTACCTCGAGCAGTGGATCCCCGCCTTCGCGGGGATGACGGTTGGCACGGGGATGACTGTTGGGTGTAAATTAGCCCTTAACCCGCAGATAAACAAACCACTTGCTCAGACCGACCATAACACCACCACCGATGATGTTACCGATGGTGACCGGCAGCAGGTTCCATAAAATATTGCTCAGGTTAATGACGGCAAAATCCTGGGCAGTGTAGCCAATGGCCTGCCAGAACTCAGGACCCGCCAGCTCTTTGATCATATAGCCCATTGGCAGCAGGTACATGTTAGCTACCGAGTGTTCAAAACCTGCGGCAACGAACGCAGCTACTGGCAGAATACAGGCCATCATTTTCCCTGCAGCCGTGCGGGCACTCAGGGTCATCCAGTAAGTGAGACACACCAGGAGGTTACACAGAATCCCCAGAATAATATCCTGCATGAACCCATGGCCCAGCTTGGCTTTGGCAATATACAGGGAGGAGAGACCTACCTGACCATTGCCGCCTTCCCAGACACCACCACCAAAAATCAACAGCGCAAATAAGATGGAGCCTATAAAGTTACCAGCGTAAACCAGTGTCCAGTTTTTTACGATATTCCGGAACTTCAACCGGCCAGTGGCTTTTCCCATTAACAGCAGTGTGCTGCTGGTAAACAGTTCTGCGCCACAAAGCACTACCAGCATCAGGCCGGTACTGAAGGCGATACCGCCCACCAGTTTCGCCAAACCATAAGGCATATCCTGCGCACCGGCCATTACCACGGAGTAAAACATACCGGCAATGGCAATAAATATTCCGGCAAGAATCGCCAGAACCATGGTCACTTCCGGATGTTTTTTCGCTTTGCCTACGGCCGCCTCTTCAGCCAGCTTCGCCATTTCAGCAGGAGGTACTGCCCCATAATTGGGCATATTTTGAATTTGCATGGTGTAATCCACAGCCAATAGATTTTGGCGCTAAGTTTATCAGTGAGAGGAGTCAGGTATCAGAGTGGTATGTTCAGTGGGTATTGCGAAAAATACCTAGTACAAAAATAAAACAGCCGGATAAAAAGTGATCAGCGGATAAAAACAGTGCAATGAAAAACAGATATTACCCAAGCTAAAGATAGTTGATTCTTGTGATCAATATGGGGAGGATAAGAGATATAGCATTTTTACAATGCTGTTCAATATCTGCTGGCATATAACTTACCGCTTCCCGATTCTTCATATGAATGAGGGGAAGGATGGAGAAGGATGTAGCATGAATGGTCATCTGTTTATCATTGCCCTTGGAGTAACCCTGCTGAACACGGTCCAGGCAGACGACCATATTAGTATGGCTGACGCCATTGACCGGACTCCTGAGCAACACTCTGCAGTTGCTCCAGCCAAAGAGCACGCTTCTACTATTGCAGTGAGTAATCGCTCTCTGAACCCCGCTGATAATACCAGGGGCCTGCGCATTGACTATCAGCCATTTGACAGCAACTTCAGTATGTCTGCCGGCAGCTTTCATAACTCGTCTAAAGATTCACAGAGTACACGCTATAACAACAAGACATACCTTGGCGTAGGCTGGAAAAAAATGGTTGATCAAGCCCGGCTGGGCATGCGAGTCGATATTGGTGCTGTTTATGAAAACAACGAGGGGCACAACCTTGCAGCCCCGACAGTCAATAGTCTGAAGTCCATCTCAACAAAAAATTTCGATGAAACGGAAACTGCGCGCTGGCAGCCCGTCATCAGTTTTGGTGTTTCCTACCGTTTTTAAGGCTTGCTTTCCACCAGTTTCAGGGCCGCTGTTTTCTTTTCTTCTGACTTACCCGCAGTGACTGCGTTAATGTGCATCCCTTTCAAAACATTCAGAGCCTGGTTCAACTGGTAATCCTGAGCCAGCAAATCCGCAATTTCTTTTGCTGCTTTATCAGCGGCTGCATTATTTTTGCCGGATACACCATCATTGCCTTCTTTATTGCCATTGCCCAGATGCCTCTGAAGATCGGCTTCCTTATACTGCTGAGGTGCATCAATCGGCGTTACCTTGGCGCGCTGAACCACAATATCCGGCTTGATGCCTTCTGCCTGAATCGAACGCCCTTTTGGTGTGTAGTACAAGGCAGTGGTCAGCTTTAATCCTTTTGCGGAATCGACGCTTAATGGTAATACCGTTTGTACCGATCCCTTGCCAAAAGACTCGGTTCCCATCAAAACAGCACGATTATGATCCTGCAAGGCACCGGCAACAATTTCTGACGCTGAGGCAGAACCACCATTAATTAATACAACCAGTGGAACACCCTGAGAAGGGTCATCAGCGGTGGCGTTAAATTTCATTTCAGAGCTTGGAATCCGCCCTTTGGTATAAACAATCAGGCCTTCACTGATGAAGGCATCGGTAACACCCACCGCAGCCTGAAGAACGCCACCGGGATTATTGCGAAGATCAAGAACCAGGCCATTAAGCTTGCCATTTTCCTGCTCTTTCTTCAGCTCGTTCAACGTATCTACCAGCTCTTTTCCGGTATCCGCCTGAAACTGACTGACGCGAATATAGCCGTAACCCGGCTCAAGGTTTTTGACCCTAACGCTTTGAACTTTAATGACGGCACGTTCCAGGGAAATCTCAAGGGGTTTCCCTTCACCCTCACGAACAATCGTCAGTTTAATGGGGGTGCCGGCTTTGCCACGCATCTTGTCAACAGAGTCACTCAGTGTCAGTCCCTTAACGGAGGCATCATCCAGCTTAATAATCAGGTCTCCAGCCTGAACGCCGGCTTTTGAAGCTGGCGTATCATCAATTGGGCTGACTACCTTGATAAACCCATCTTCCATGCCGACTTCAATACCCAGCCCGCCAAACTCTCCAGAGGTGTTTTCTTCAAGCTCCTGGAAATCATCCGGCTTCAAATAGGCCGAATGGGGATCAAGGCCACTGAGCATCCCCTGTATGGCATTGTCGAACAGTGTTTTGTCATCCACCTCCTCGACATAAGCCTTTTTGATGCGTTCCATCACTTCGGTAAAAGCGCGAAGCTCATCAAGGGGGAGTCTTCCTTTTGTGTCTTCTGCCTGTTCTATAGCGGGCTCAGCTTCCAACTCAACCGGAGCCTGGCTGGTATTTCCAGAAGCAGGAATATCCAGCGTCTGTGGTTCCTGACCAACCGGATCAGCAGCCCAGCCAGTCAGTGCCAGGCTGGTAGCAAGTGCTAAAAGCGTCGGCGGCCCAAAAAAAGAAGCCTTGAAAAGCCGGTTGAGGTTAAAAGTCAAATTCATGAATGCTCCCGAGCACTTTTTAAAATCAGTGAAGTATAGAGGCTACCCTTTGATTACCAAGCTGTTGACTAAATACCAAAGCTTCCGGGCACATAACTATTTAATTACTTATCGGTATCACCGATTGAAACTACACTGAATCACCTACCGGCCAAGCCATAGAGAAGGGTTTTCGGGTTTGCCATTCTGACGGACTTCGAAATAAAGCCCTTCCGTCAGCTGCCCACCGCTCTGACCACTTAATGCCAACGGCTCACCGGCCAGAACCGTATCGCCTTCCTGCCGGAGTATGGAGTCATTATGGGCGTACAGCGTCAGAAAGTTATCCCCATGATCAACAATAGCCAGCAAACCGTAGCTGCTTAGCCAATCCGCAAAAATAACCCGGCCATCATGAACCGCATTCACCGTCGTACCTGATGCTGTGGCAATAAACATTCCCTGCCATCGCATACGGGTTTCAGGATTCTGATCGTTGAACTTAAACAGCACCTTGCCGCCATCAACCGGCCACAACAGTTTTCCTTTACGGGTCTTGAATGATGGGCTGTTGCTGAGCTGTCGGCTGATAATGCTGGCCAGAACTTCATCGAGTTTTGCTCGTTGCTGCTCCAGCTGCTTCAGCTCTTTACCACCTTTGTGGTAGCGACCTGCCAACTCATTCAGCAATTTTTTCCGTTCAGACTGCTGTTTGACCAGCGTTTGTTTTTTCTGATCAATCAGTGTTTTTTCTTCTGCCAGGCGAGTAATGAGTTCCTGCTGAGTACTTTCCACAGACTTCAGCTCTGCGACGGTTTTTTCGTACTCGAGAATGGACTTGAGCTGTGCCTGCTGAAAATAATCCAGATAAACCAACTGCCGGGAAACGCTTTCCGGATCTTCCTGATTCAGCAGCAGCTTGATGCGACTGTCCCCCACACTTTTATAGAGGGACTGCAAACTTTGGGCGACCTGAACCTTTTGCTGCTCACTCTTTACCGTCAGTTGCTGCTGACGGCTCTGGAGCTTTTTTATTTCGCCCTGTCCCTCCTTCAGACGGTTTTCCAATGAACGGATATCAGTGTTCAGCTGATGGATGGCCTTTTCATTTTTCTGGATCAGATTCTGGGCCGAATTCCGTTCTGAGTTAATCGATTCCAGCAACTGGCTTACCTGCTGAATATCACTATCAATCGCTCTGATCTCTGCCTCGGTAACTGCCTGTTCATTACCCACACCCAGTTGGGGAAGAATGGCAAAAGCAGTAACTAACAGAGTTGTATACACCCTTTTTTTTCTGCTCTTACTATTGAGCAGCGAGATGAGGAACGTCATGGAAGGTATCTTTGGCTATCGATGGGAACCTGACCAGTATGCCTCTAAACCCGTTTTCGGAAAACATCTACCTGATAAAAGTAACTGCGGTGCCATGAAGGCCTGTTATTGCCGCCAAGAGAATTTCCCAAAACTGAGCAGGCTACCAAAAAGGAGAGCTATCCAGCTCCTTTCCCAGCTCACTCCAGATAATCAGCAGTTCTTCTTCTGTAAAAGCATCCAGCCCTAGTAATTTCACCATTATTGCAGCAGAACTTTTACCAGAAAGACTGGATAATACCTCTTCACTGAGACTGCGTTTTATCGCTTTGAACAACCGATGCTGTGCAATTCGATATTTTACATTTTTATTCTTGAAATCAGGACTACGTCTGAAGTCTTTCATATCAATGGCATCCATATCCATATCAATGATTCGTCCCGACATGATCTGCTCATTAAATTTCAGCTGTTTCACGCCAATCTGTTTGCCATCTATTTTTGCCTGATAGATTGTTGTATGGGTGAGACGATATTCCTTTAAATGCCGTAACCAACCCTCAGATTCTGCTGTCGAAACATATCTTCCCTGACATCGGCTCCATATACTTCCGGTTATAACATCTGACCGGGCTTCATCATCCAGGTTAACCTGATCTTCAAGGCATCTGGTCTCAACACCCGTGAGTTGTTTATGCATTTGGTTGTAAGAGCAATCGCCCCCAGAAACGTTTTCAATAAGATTTGGCATAAGTAGTTAATCATTTGTATTTCAATATTCTGACTATTAAATAAGCAATAAGTTCCAAGATCTGGAGTTCAAAGGGTGAATATTCGATTTCATTGGGCTAACTACTTAAGCTACCCCCAATAGCAATTCCCCCCCATGGCATCCAATAGTGATGAGCTCTCTGGTACACTTTCAGACATTACAACTGTTCAGGGAGTGCTCATGAGACTGACTTTTCTTGGAACTTCAGCGGGCATGCCCACCACTGAGAGAAATGTCACCGCACTGGCACTGGCTATTGATGATGCGAAGCAGTGGTATCTGGTGGATTGTGGGGAAGGAACGCAGCACCAGCTGCTTCGTTGTCGTTACACACTCAATAACCTCAAAGCTATCTTTATAACCCATGTTCATGGCGACCATATGTATGGTCTGCCAGGGCTGATTACTTCGGCCAGTATGCAGGGGCGAAAAGCACCCCTGATCATCTGTGCACCCGATGGGGTGCAACAGTTTGTAGAGGCCGCCCTGCACTATTCCGATGTCACACAGCTCCCTTTCAGAATTGAGTTCATTCAAAGTGACCAATCCGGTTTTTGTTATCAGGACAATCAGGCCAGCGTCACCGCTCATGAACTTTCTCACCGGGTTCCCAGCTTTGCTTATCGTCTGGTGGAGAAAACACTCAGCACTCAACTCAACATTGAACAACTGAATACACTGGGCGTTCCCAGGGGGAAACTGTGGGGGCTGTTGCAAAAAGGCCAGACCATTATTCTTGAAGATGGTCGCCAGATTAACCCTGAACAGGTAATGCAACCGCCACCGACCAGTCGCATTGCCGTTATTGCCGGCGATAACGACAAACCCGGGTTATTAATTGATGCACTCCAGGGTGCCCATTTGCTGGTTCATGAGGCCACACTCACCGATGCCGCCCTGCAAAAGGCAGGACCGGTCTGGATGCACAGCTCTGCCCGAATGGTTGCCGAAGCAGCTGAGACCAGTGGTGTTCCAAACCTGATCCTTACCCATTTCAGTGGACGCTATCAGCGCTCACCCTCAGCAGGCCCAAATAGTATTGACGCTTTGAAAGCAGAAGCAGAAAGCTTTTACTCAGGCAATCTTGGTTTGGCCAGTGACTTAAGTGCCTGGACTGTGGATCGCTCAGGCCAACTGATTGCCAGCCAATCGTGATACACTCGCCCGCTTAATTCATAAAGAAGTTGATCATTAATGTCTGATATTTATAAAACCATGGAAGAGCGGGTCAGTTACGGAATTGGCCGTCAGATGGGCGACCAGCTGGTTTCCAACCCAGTCGCCGGTTTATCGATTGATGCAGTGCTGGCTGGTCTGGCTGATGCCCTGAATGGTGCTGAAAGTGCCGTTTCTCATAAAGACCTGCACGTTGCCTTTACTGAAATGCAACAACGCATGCAGTCTGAAGAAGCGGAAAGAGCAACCGTTCTGGCGGCAGATGGTGAAAAATTCCTGGCTGAAAACGCTGCCCGTGATGGTGTACAGGTCACTGAATCCGGCCTGCAGTTTGAAGTGATCACTGAAGGCAGTGGCGAGAAGCCAACCCGTTCCAGCACTGTGCGTACCCATTACCACGGCACCCTGATTGACGGCACTGTGTTCGACAGCTCCGTTCAGCGTGGTGAGCCTGCTGAATTCCCGGTTTCCGGTGTTATCGCTGCCTGGACAGAAGCTCTGCAGATGATGAATGCAGGTTCCAAGTGGAAACTGTTTGTTCCCTGGCACCTCGCTTACGGTGAGCGTGGAGCCGGCGGTGCGATTGGGCCTTATACAACTCTGGTCTTTGAAATTGAGTTACTGGATATTGTTGCCTGATTGGCAAGCTCTGTTGAAAAAAGACAACTCTTCTTACCGGTAATTGGCAAGAAGAGTTGTTACTACCAACTATCAATTTGACGTTATCGGTTTAATAGGTAACTTATGCCCTAAGCCATGTCCAGGCCCTGCTTTTTCCTTCTTTGAAACCAGCAATACCGGCCTCTCCAAATTTATGGGCAGCGTTAACATATTGCCCATCCTCAAAGTCCTCTTTAGCTTTTGATAAATTACTCTGTCGAGTCTCTCCATGTTTCAAGATACTCAGCGCGTGTCTCGAAAGATCTTTTGAGACTTTCAGAGACTCCCGGCCTTCCTGACCTGAATATAAATGCAGTTTCAACTGGAAGTTACAAGCACCAATATTCAGATAGTGTTTAAGTTTCTCAAGCCAGACAATTTTTCGGCTAGAGAGATTTCCCCCATCAGGTTTCC
>NZ_JAVRMB020000200.1:0-2960 GCF_031844845.1 Endozoicomonas sp. | reverse complement strand
GTGTTCAAGTGTTACCAGAATGAGTGTTCAAGTGTTACCGGAATATGCACTAGACTTATTCGGCGATCGTTTGACTCACCACTGGAGATGGAAGCTATCGAAAAACGTCTAAAGTCGTATTGTATATCAAAAGAAATCACCCCATTGCCTAAAATCGATAAAGAGCTGGAACTCGGTGTCAGCTTTCTCTCTTATTATTTTCCAGAATTAACTCGTGAGCTGGTTCAGGAAAACCAGAAAGTCCGGAGGTCAGAGAGTGAAATCAGGTACGAACGATTTACTTGTGAAATATCCAAGATTATTATTGATCTCGAAAGGGAAGGCATTGTTCCCAGTTATAATCAAGTCAGAAGTCGTCTAACCGGCTATCATGGTTTTCATTATAGGGATTTTACCCGGTTATGGGTGAAGCGATTAAAGAGTGGCAAGCCAGCTGAAAAAACATCTGCATCCTGCGTACTTCTATTTATTCCAGTCATTTAAAAAAATCCCAAAATATTTTATTCAGCACTTTTAATTGAGTGCTTTTTTGCTATGTACGGGACAAAACATTTAGCAAATCTAAAAAAGTGATCTGATCGTTTTTTGAACAGCTATTTTTGAGTACCCGTCTGAGCATATCCAAGCCTAATCGGAACAGGCTCTTCGCTGGTCGATAATGCTTGTTCAATGGTAATTGATCTGCATCCCCGTGATGCCAATGTCCCACAAGCAGGAACCATACGACAGCTATCGTCAGTAGTCTCATAAGTTTGTCCATCCGATCGAGGTTCGTCATATGTGTAGACTCCATATCAAAGCCCCGGCTTTTCAGGTTGCCAAACAGTGTCTCAATGCCCCAGCGTTTAGCGTAGTCTTCTATCATGCTGTCTGGCTTTTCTGTCGCCACCACAATCAGAAGACCTTCCAGTGTCCGGCGTGCAGCAATATACAGAGGAACTCCTGACACTTTCTTTTTGGTATACCACGTTACTGTCTGATTGAACCGAGCGCCTCTACATAACCGGCCAATGGCAATCTTTTTGCCTTCATGCTCCACCACATTGTCGCTTTTAACCCGGAGCCGGCATGACAGTTTGTTTTGACGTAGCCACTCAAACCATTCGTGGCCTATAAACTCACGATCTGCCAGAAGGTTGTCAATACGGTCTGCCGGGATGAGCTTTAGCACACGCTCCATCACCGCTATGCGTTTATCGGTGTTGGAGTTTCCGCCTTTCTTGTCAAGGCACTCCCAAACAATGGGAATTGAGGCCCCTTGCCAAGCGATTGAAACCACCAGATAGTTGACGTCTTTGGAGCCATGCTTCCAGTTGGTTCTATCCATGCACAGGGTAAATCGCTCCATATCCAGGCAGCTCAGAATCAGCTCTCCTAACTGCTCAAAACGGTAGTCATAGTCAGCGAAAAACCGCTTTATACGGCGATAACTGGATTCGCTGTCTGCCTTCGTCTGAAACTCCTCGGCTACACGATACAAGTTGGTGGAACGGCTACGCAGCAAGGCCAGTATAAACGGTGACATGAAGGTGATCCGGGCTTGATGCAGGGGCAGATGGGCCTTAAGCTTCTTGGCTAATGAGTTGACTTCTTCCATGTTCAACAACCGTAACCTATTCGGGGGTTAGAGACCGTGCAGGTTACCTTATGGGAGAGTCAGCTCATACTCTCTGTGCCTTGAAAATCAAGGACTTCAGTTTTTTTGTCCCGTACAGAGAAAAATATCTGAACTAATTACATCGGAGGCTGTCACTCTACCAATACTGCGGACAGTTTTTCAAGGACTCAATCCTTGTAGGTCAAGTGCTGTAATAACGGGTATTTATCGCAAGCTTGGGGCAGCCCAGAGTTTCCAAAAAGTACTTTATGACGCTGCAGGCCCCAGAATTACAGGGGAAAAACTGTCCGAAGTATTGCTCTACAAGAGTTTTTATAACGTAACTCGTGATAATTAAAGAGGTTGGACGTTCTTTATGGCAAATGGTCAGTGTTTAATGCTTAACACCAGTGGTGGCTATTTTCAGCTCCCCACCTCTACAGGTTCGACAGAAAAAGGTTTTGTATTTAACAAATCATTAAATAAAACAACCACTCCTGTAAGACTGTATTCATCAGTCACACCGGGCAATCATCAGGAAGCAGCTTCTATTTTTCAACGAAAAACGCAGCCTTCTAATGATGCACAATGTCAAAGAACTCACAGCCTATCAATCACTGAAGCTGGAAATAATATAGCCCAGCCATTTTCTAAGGAGGATTCCTATGAAATTCGGGACATATCAATCACTGAAGCTGGAAATAATATAGCCAAGCCAGCTTCTAAGGAGGATCCGGGTGAAATTCGAAACCTGATACTGGCTCGGTCTAAACAATCACCAACCGGTATTATTGAAACACTTGATGGTCAAACGACAGAAAGGAGAAAAACAAAAGACGAAATAATTCGAAATATTACACCGGCTATTATGCAAAAATCAGATAGGCTTAAAAACGAAGAAACAAAAAGTCCTACTAATACTTCGACTTATAATCCACCACAATCTAATATATTGCTCCCCCTGGCTTCTAATAAGAAAAAACATCAAACAAAGCCAATTACGGTTGTCGATGCACTCCAAAACAGGACTGAGACAGGTCAATTGCAAAAAAACGGCCCAAACAAACATCACAGCGTTTGTCCCCAGAAAACTGAAAAATCCAACGCGCCAACTTATAGCGCACAATGGAAAGCTGATAATACAAACCAGTGGATGTTGGACCCGTATTTGAATAGTCACCATAGCTCTTGTGAATTGGATGATGCTGTTTCTGATTTAACGGTAAGTAGTTAACCAAATGAAATCGAATATTTTCGATCGGTTGGTCATAAATAAGACTCAATCCCTTGTGCTGCAAGGAGATCGGACATGAAATATGACCGAGTTCATTTTACTAAATAACTCCAACCAACCTACTGACCT
>NZ_JAVRMB020000199.1:0-2734 GCF_031844845.1 Endozoicomonas sp. | reverse complement strand
GCAAGACGCATATCCATTGGTTTTATGTTCGAAAAATAGCCTTCCCGAAAAATATGATTCATATTTGAATTCGAAATCATTAATGTTGATTGATTTGTCAGTTTTTATATCGATTATTTATTATTTGTTGAGTTATTTTCTCAGGAAATCAAGTTTGTGGGTGTCCTATTCTTCATTCTCTAGGAAATCAAGTTTGTGGGTGTCCTTTCTTCCTATAAAATCAGGCCCAATGTGAATCTTAATGGGTTGATTTAATGGTTCCAATTCCACCTCAGTGTCAGCCCCGTTGTACCGGACAGCTGTACTATGAGGAACAGTCTCCGATTCTTCAGCAGGCTCTTCCGTTGGCACTGGCTGACTCTGGCCGCGAGCCCGGGCTATAGCCTGTGACAGCCAGGAGCAACCCCAGTTAATTGGTCGTCCGGTCGCCACAGAGTACAGGCAATATACTGTGCCAAGTCCTGCAACTGTGAGACCTGCTATGGTTCCGGTTACAGCCAGGCTGCCTCCGGCTGCGGATACTGCGGGCGCGCCTACTGCCTGAGCTGTGCTGTTTCCATGTTGTGGAGGAATGACTGGAGTGGTGGGTAATGACGTGGGCTTAGCTGGGGACAGGAGTTGTGTCGATGTTGTGTTTCCGAGCAGAGTGGTGGGATTAGTCGGAATTACAAACTGATTGCACCTGATCGATTCATCTTTGGCGACGTTGCAAATTTTGCAGAAGGGACTTCTGTTATTATGTGTAATTTTAAGCTGCTCGCATTTTCTGGCATATTTTTCCAGACAATCGTGGGAACCCGCAGTGAGCTCGAATCCGTTAACTGTTTTACATCCGTATTTGCTCTCCCCGAGAGCCCTATTGTATGAGTCACTTATTGCCCAGCGTGCCACCCCGCAAGCCACATCTCCAAGCTTTCTTGCCCATGCTGCCTGATATCTGGGTATGTTCATATTGTCTGTAATACAATATTCGTCGCACAAGTTTGACGCCTGATTGTTTCCTTTTCCAAATCCTGAATATATTTGGCGGTCTCCTCCTTCGCCCACGACCCATCCACGTCGTACTTCTATGTCACCGTTGCAAGCTTGCCCTATATCAAAATACGCAGAGTCATCGCTATCATAATTCACATATCTCTGCCAAGGTGAGCCAATGTCAGGCCGTACACGGACAGCATGATATGTACTTGTTTTGAAAGCGGATCCAGTTCCAAACGTGCTCACCAAGGTGAAACCAGCGAGAGCTAAAGCCGCTGATTTGTGACCGCCATTAACCAATGTTTCCTGATGGCGCGTTTTTGCCTCGGCTGGTTGGGGTGGATTGCTCTCAATGGGTTCAAGTACTGCAATACATGTGCAATTGCTGTTCCCAATGGATACAGGATATTGCTGTGTTAATGCTTTCATTTCCGTTGAATCAGGATTATGCAGTTGATATCCGGTCAGTAACTGAAACGCCCTGTGACACTGATCATCATCCTGTGTTGCCAGCTCCATAATCTTATCAAGCAGGGCGTTACTGTCGGTCATATCCGGGTGCTGACTTTTTAAAGTACTGATAAATTCCTTCAGCCAGATAATGGGGTTCTCTATATTTAACTGTTCTCCCCTGATGGGTAGATATTCATGGATAAACGGATTATTTTCCGATGATTGCCCGGATATCGTATCCGGATCCCCCTGACTGTCACACAGGTATTGCAGGGCATCGGTCAATGATTTATCGGTTTCAAGCGCCGACACAATGCCCGGGGCATGACTTGCCGGACCATTCTTTTCTGCCCAGACCAGAGAATAACTGCGTCCATCTTCTGCTTCCACATTCTCAATAATGAAATCCCTTGAAGCGGAAGGTTTCTCGCCTGTGGTTGTATTCTTAATTTCCGCGCATTCCACGAGGCGGCTGCCCGGGGAGGTATTATTTCCCATGCCAGCCAGCCCAAAACTCAGTGCTGTTCCAAAACTGGCACACGTGAAAGGTAAACCCACTGGTAAAGCAGTGGCTATAGATCGACAGGCAAGCCCTGTACCCAGGAGAAAAAAACTTTTGGCATTCGGGGTGAACTTTATGTCGGGGAGCGACGAACGGACAGTGCTGGCAAGTGCCTTTACTTTCTGCCAGTAGGGAGAAAAACGCCCGGATTGTTCGGATGACTGAATAGATGATGACACTGAAGGAGAGTGATCAGAATAACTGGTCGGGTTATAAGCTACACCAATACCCACAGTATTACTCCAATATTGATTTATAAAATGATCGGATATAAACAACGCAATGGTCTGTACCGACAATCAACATCAGATTAAGAGCCCGGAACACCCAAGCCTGATTGCCGCAATGACTAAAGATAGCTCAATATATTGATGCGCGCATAACAAATGACTCTGATGCACGAAATGTCAATCTGTACTGGTCAGACAGAGAAAGATCTGGAACTCTCTTTACTCAGCGTGGTTGATCTCAAGTCCAATACTGCTTATGCACTTGAAACAAAACAGACACTGGACCAGAAAGGAAAAACCCGTGTCGATCTCAGATAAACGCTTCATGTTCAGCGTTGAATTTGCTGATGAAAACCGGGGTCAAAAAACCGAGAAAAAACCGGGGTCAGGTCTTTCATTGTGCATATCCATTGCCGTTTAATAAAATTGAAATAAAAACCAGTTCGTAAGTATTCGAAATAAAAGGCCCACCATCACTATTTACAATGAGTTAATGTGCAGAATATGTTAC
>NZ_JAVRMB020000198.1:0-4111 GCF_031844845.1 Endozoicomonas sp. | reverse complement strand
AGGCAAGGCCACGGCCACGTTACACGATGGATGAACTGATGGCTCAGTGCGATACAGAAGCAGCCATGCCAGAAGAGTTGTCTGAATGGGATTCGATGCCGCCAGCTGGAGATGAAGTGCTGTGAGCGTTTATGACCGTGGCGATATTGTGAAAATCAATTTGAATCCGGTTGCTGGTTCTGAGGTAACGGGGGAAAGCAGACCTTGCCTGGTATTGTCAGTGAAGGCGTTTAACCGTTTAGGGGCTACTCTTGTCGCTCCAATTACCCAGGGTGGAAACTTTTCCCGTGTTCAGGGATTTACTGTCCCTCTGATGGGATCGGGTACAGAGACTCAGGGAGTGGTATTGATCAATGGAGTGAGAATGATTGATCTTAGGGCAAGGCAATCACGCAAGGTAGAAAGCGCACCGCAGGAGCTTGTTGATGAGGTTTTGGCAAGGTTACAGGCCGTGATTGAATAGTTAATGCCGGAGTTCCGGCATTTAAGATTTATGGTTTCACAAAACATAATTATGAATTATGAATTATGTTTCAGGTATTCGCTTATCGCCTCCCTTGCTATGGCAGACATCGAACGGTGCTCGGCTTTTGCCCGTTTACGTTTTTTGGCCAATGCTTCAAGTTCATCATACAGACTGACTGACATAGCGATTGTAAGCCGTTCAATAGCTTCTTCCTGAGCGTTAATCAGGTCGGTTGATTTACCATAAGGTTTATCAGCCAGGGAATCAGCTAGAGCGTCAGCCGCCTTTGCGTTTACAGGTTTCTTGTTATGAACCTGTTTGCTGGGTGTTTTAACCATGGCTGAAAATCTCCCCATACAAGGCTGTCACTTCATCAATTGCCTGTTTGTTACTGGTCTCCAGTACAGACAATCCATCACTCATCACATCGCGATAAATCTTTCGATAACGACCAGAAGATTGAAGTGCCTTAAATTCAGGGAACTCAGCAACGTAGGCTTTAAAGTCTTGCCGTTCATTCTCGATAACCTGAACATTGGTCGACGCCATGGTCTGATAGATAAAAACTTTCAGGTCAGGGTTCAGGTCCATCACTCTGATTATCTGTTCCTGAAGTTCTCCCAGGGTATCAAGATCTAACTGACTGCATTGATGGGGCGCGATGATCATATCGGCCACAGTA
This sequence comes from Endozoicomonas sp., assembly GCF_031844845.1. Classification (GTDB taxonomy): domain Bacteria; phylum Pseudomonadota; class Gammaproteobacteria; order Pseudomonadales; family Endozoicomonadaceae; genus Endozoicomonas. The sequence goes on along the minus strand of NZ_JAVRMB020000198.1, from coordinate 2,963 downwards.
GCAGCGGTGATCATTTCCCGACTGTTACGACCAGCAACATCGACAATGATATGACTGAACTTGTCATCAAGGCTTTGCATGGTTTTGGTGAGGTTGTCGTATTTTTGAACCAGTGTTATTGATGGGGTTATTTCACCTGCTTCCCGTTCTTGGTGCCACTTTGCAGCACTCCCTTGTCGGTCAGCATCGACCAGACAAACATCATTACCATTTTTCGCCAGGGCGACCGCAAGGTTACAGGCTATGGTCGTTTTGCCGGAGCCTCCTTTATTACTACCTATCAAGATGATCATGGGTTATCCCTGTTATGTTTTCATAATTATGATATATGTTTTATGAAAACATAATCAATCATTAGGTGTAATTATTATGTGATACAGCCCTTTACTATCGGGTGTTGAAGAACTTAAGCTGTATAGATATACAGCTATATCATGGATGGATGCCGATGGGATTTCCTTCGCCAGCGGAAGATTATAAAGAAAGCCGGCTCTCTCTTGATGAGCACCTGATACACCATCCAGCGGCAACGTTTTTCTGTATTGCCAAAGGGCATTCAATGTCGGAATCAGGCATTGGTGACGGGGCTATTTTGGTCGTGGACCGAAGCCTTAAGGTTCAGGACGGGGATATTGTTGTGGTGGTTCTTGATGGTGAGCATCAGGTTCGATGTATCCGGTTCAACCAGGGAGCAGCCTGTCTGACAGCGAATGCGGATATCACGCCGGTTATGGTTGGACCGGAACAGGACTTTGAGGTTTGGGGTGTGGTGTCGTCATCAATCAATAAGTACCGGCATTAAGCAATGCGTGCAGGGAAACCCACAAGCTTAACAGGCCAGTAAACTTTGATAGAGTAGAGCATCACCCATTATCGAGATTGTTATAAATGGCACTACCCAGTGAATTGGTCAGGGAACATTGGAAAGAGTTTCATCCAACCAGGTACCAGAAATATTTGGAGGCAGGAACATTGGAGAGGGAGTCTCTGATAGTACAGGCGAAAGTGGCGGATATGATCACGGAACTAACGGATGAAGATATAGGGATGAATTGGGAAGAAGCGAGACATACCGCATTCGCTGAACTGATCTTCACGGAGCCGGAAGAGTCGGTAAAGAAGGAGTTAATGGAGTGGGATGAAGAAGACTAAGAGCGTTAGAAAATGGGAGGACTTTTCAGAGCAGGAAAAGGCTGAACTTACTGCTTTGTTGCCGATATGTGGAGTCTTACCGAGGAATTTTAAGCTAGTTTCAAACCCTTCACTGTTGAAGAAATCAGAAATTCCCGATATTAGTTCACTTTCGATATCAGGAGAAAATCGTTTTGAGACTAACTGTTCTGAAAAATCGATTAAACAGTACGATATTCTACCTAAAGAAGCTGTCACCCTGTGTGGAGCCTTGAGGCATTTGCAGCTTAAGCCAGCTCCAAAACCTTCACTGCTGCAAAGGTTGGTCCGGTTTCTGAAGTTGAAAAAATGAGGTGTATATCCATGCAGGTATCCCGGTATTTGCCCAAGGTGATGTAAACCGCAGGATCTTGGCTGTTTGGAAAACATAGCGATAATAGCCAAGGGCAAAAAAACCTTTGGCTAGCAGCCAGATACCATTGATGAGCCAATAGAGAGAGAAGTGGTTAAAAATCCAGAGACTTACCTTCAGGACGATTGCTTACAGATTTTCTTGATTGCTTCCCGGTGATCACCCAATCTTTTTACATAAAGATCAGAACGATTATTATGGTGGTGGACAATCATTACGACTTCAAAAAAAGTCTCTTCTTTGTCGACATTCAGTGATACCCATTCCCCAATTTTTGGCCGTGTTCCATACCGTTTTATTCCGAGACTTACTGCTGTATCAGATGAAACATCAACGGTGATACAGATAAAATCGTACATGATTGCTTACCCCCTGAAAGAATGTCAGCGGAACAGTCCCTTGGTGGGGTTGTTCCGTTTTGATATGGCATCCCCGATATAATGTTCGGTCATTTGGCTGTTCTGGTGCCGGGCATGGGCTCTCAGTATGTGTATGTCTGATCCGTTGTCACTGGCCGTGACCAGCATCCCCCGACGGGTTGAATGCCCGGAATAGAGAGCCGGGTCCAGCCCTGCTTTCTCACAACACTTTTTGATCAGCTTCACATAAGCCTGTGGGTTGATGGGTTTGTTGTCGTTGAGCTTGTACAGGTTTCGGAAGATATAGCCGGTAGTCAGGCCGGAGGCGTGTTGCCAGTCAAGCAATGCCTGGATCGGGCAGTAGTTCGGGATGCCTTTGCTGATGGTGAGTGGTTTTCCTTCAGAGAGCGTGTCCGTTTTGCTGTGTTGGATGATCAGGGTCATCTCGGAATGGTCGTCTTCGATCTTCACGTCTGGCCATTGCAGGTTACACAACTCGGACCGACGCAGGGCAGCAGGGAAGCCGACGAGCAGTAATGCTCGGTTCCGCAGGCCGGTAAGGGTCTTTTTGCTGCACTGTCTCACCAGTTTTTTAAGCAGGTCTTTGGTCAGGGGTTCCTTTTGCAGGAGGCGGTTGCTGAGTCCTTTTTTGCTGCGTACTTGCTTAACCTTTTTGTAGAAGCCCCTGAGCAGTGGGTGATAGGCCGGATTTTCAATGTGAAATTCGTTGATCTCATGGATGAAACTGATAGCGGTCTTGCGCCGTTTGATGGTGTTGGGGCGGATACCGGCATCGACGCACGCTTCGAGCCATTTTTTAACGTGTTCAGGGGCGATTGGGAGTTGGCAGGGGTATTGGTGGTCGTGTAGAAACTGGCTGAACAGGGTCAGGTCAGACCAGTACTCCCGGAAGGTAGTGAGCTTGATACCGCCGAAAAGTTCGCAGAACTCAAAGTCGGTTGTCCATTTTGGAATAAGCTGGGTCAGGTTGTCGGCCATGGTCTTTTGTCGGGTGTTGTGAAAGGGCAGAAAGAATCAAAAGTTAAGGATTTGGATTCATC
>NZ_JAVRMB020000197.1:0-3575 GCF_031844845.1 Endozoicomonas sp. | reverse complement strand
ATGCATAGCCAACCACAGGAATCGTGTCTGTGGTTGGGTCCTGGCGCTACCACGCAGAGCGTGGGAGCGAGGAGGGTTTTGCGACAACCGCCTTCGCGAGGATGACGGTCGGGGGGTGTTTTGCCCTTTTGCGACACCCTCCTTCGCGGGGATGACGGAGGTATATTCTTAATTGCAACTTCCCTGCCTCCAACTCCTTTGGGGATAGTTCCTGAATTTTTACTGACCTAAGCAGGTGCAAGGCAATAGCCTTATTTCAGGCTTATTGAGCAAAACAACAAATTGTCAGGGCGCACTCCCATAAAGAAGGGTTAATCGTCGCGTGGTTTGCCGTTGATCTTGCCCCGATAAAGCGGTGCCCCTTCTTGAGACTTTATGCGCCAAGACCCCGAAGAACGCGTTATACGGATTTGGTTCCATGTTCGAAGCTGATATCATGCAAGTGTTTACAAATTGAGCAGACATGCATGAACCGTCGTAAAAAAGGCAATAAAATTTTAAAGGCACTTACCAAAAGGTCTAAAGCCAAATTGCCCCAAAAAAGTAAGCCTAAATACATTAGCAAAGCCGACCGGGCGAAATTAGCAGCAGAGTCCAGTCAAGCCACAACCTTCGTTTCTGAGAACTGATTTTAGTATCTTAGGCTGCACATCAGCTCATGCCAGGCAAACAACATTTTCCAGATGATGCCTGCGGCGCACCTGAAGAAACCGGCACAGGGTCTTCCACTTATGTAAAATGAAAGACCTGACCCTCATCTTCTGTGCAATAATGAATATCTCAGAACCTATTAATCCAACGAATTAGTTCTTTTGATTATCTCGGAAAGGAAATGAAGGAAAATAGAATGAATGGTAGAAATCGTTCAGATATTAAGCCAGGTTCAGAAGTTAATATTGTTCTTAAAAAAGACCAAATATCGGGTTGTCTCACCGAAGGTACTGTCAAAGATATATTGACCAATTCATCTTTTCATCCACATGGTATTAAAGTTCGTCTTGAAAGTGGTGAAGTCGGAAGAGTAAAAGAAATATTAGATTAAATAAATCACTAACAAGCGGGTGGCGCTTACCTCAAATCCCTGCACTATTTTTGCTTACTCCTCCTTTGTCGGTGTATAAAGAGCATTCTCAACGTTTCGGAATCTCACCCTAACCATTATATGCTCTTCAGTTGAAGGATACATTAAAGTGTTAAGTTCAAAAACCAGCTGTCTCTGTGGTGCTGTAAAAATCATTGCAGGTAAAATCAACCCTAAATTCACAGTGTGCCACTGTGACTCCTGTAGAGTTTGGGGGGGCGCACCATTTTTTGCGGTGCAGTGTGGAACAGATGTAAAATTTGAGGGTGACAAAAAGGTAAAGATATATGAATCATCAACCTGGGCCTCTCGTGGTTTTTGCTCTGACTGTGGTACACACTTGTTTTTTAAATTCAAGGCAACGGGTGAATACAACATGCCAGTGGGGATTTTTCAAAACCTGGAAGGCTTGAAAATGGACATGCAATACTTTAGTGACCAGCGACCGAGCTATTACTGCTTTTCAAACGAAACAAAAGAAATGACTAAAGCTGAGATAATGGCTTATTTCGCATCACAAATGTAACTGCATATTTAGAATAAGGATAGAGTGCGCTCAGCGGCCATCTTATCCGATTGTTGCACAAACTCAGGTTAATTCCTGACATGAGTGGTCTATTGAAATTTGCTTTTCCGGAACGTATCAATCAGCAACCTGTCGATAATATATTATTAAATTTTATTGCACTCTTCGAACCAGGTGATTACATGCTTGATGATAATCACCGAGCCATCCCTTAACTGCACCTGACGGGTGCCGTTGGGCGGTAATGGTGGTGACGACTCTCATCCCTTCAGGTATCAGAGCCTGAATTGCTGCCAAATGTTGGTAGTGGCCATAGTTTCTCCCCCTCTCCTTTTTTTCGCTTCCCTTGAAGCCACAAAAAAGGGCAATGCCCGAAAGCACCGCCCTTCCTGTCCCCACTTACGCGAGGTTAGAGACTACAATATTGTAGCCCCGACCATTACAGTGGTCGAATATCTTCAGCCTGAGGACCTTTCTGGCCCTGAGTGATGGTAAACTCAACACGCTGGCCTTCTGCCAGAGATTTGAAGCCATCACCTGTGATTTGACGGAAGTGAGCAAACACGTCTGGTCCGCCATTTTCCTGAGCGATGAAACCAAAACCTTTCTCGTCATTAAACCACTTAACAGTACCGGTAGTAGACATAGTCATATCCTGAATTTTAATAATAAATGTCGCCTTGTAAGAAGGCGGTAAAGCTAGAAGTTTATTATTGCTTATGAAGAATATGGCGAGTTATTACACCCGAAACATCAAATCTATACATAACAAATAAATCACACTTTTAACGTCAGGCCATTATACAGCGCCTTGCCCTGATGACTATGAGTACTTGCATTCAATCGACGACACAAAATACTCAGCCATTCGCGTATAGATACCTAATAGCGCCTTTCCAGCTGGATGTTTAAGAGGACTCTGCTTCGTTCAGCCGTGATACTGGTCGCCAGACAGAGCCCTCGCCAGTTTCCGATAATGTCCTGCACTATCTACCAGCTGACCTGGTTCGATTAACCCGGGTGCTGTATTGGTCAGAGGTATCTCAACCCGGCTTTTCATCACTCTGGGTACATCCAACCAACAGAATCAATCATAAGATCAGCCTTTAGGATAAACCACTTCAACCCAGTTTCGATGCAGCCTTGACTGTTCAGCAGCTTCTCCGGCAGCACAGAGTTGAGCCATCCGGAATAGATTATTCCGGGTCTGCCCTCCTTTCAGTGCGGTAAAAAAGTCCTGACCGGATTCATGCAGACCCGGCCATCCGGCAATATCAGATCAACCTGCTCACTGCGCCACTGATTGTCGGCTTTGGTGCGCATGGTGAATTCACCGCTAAAATAGCTTGCCGTGAGTTCGCCTTCGGTTCCATAAACATTCAGTACGGTTTCATCCGTAGCAACGCCGCAGCAATGTTCGCCCTGAAGGTCGCACTGATTCCACCGAAATCAAGAACAGCCTGGCTCTGACAACTGTTTTTGATGTACTCCTGATTTTCAAATACCATCACAGACGATCGGTAAAATCGACATCTGTCGTATTAGTGAGTAGCGCTCCATAACATGAGCCATGATATCGATAATACCGGCGACGTGGTGGTCATAGCCCCCTCTCTCTCCTTTTTTCATTTTTCTGAAAGCCACAAAAAAGGGCAGTGCTTGAAAGCACTGCCCTTTTTTTTCTCACCTAAGTGAGGTTAGAGACTACAATATTGCAGCCCCGACCATTACAGTGGTCGAATATCTTCAGCCTGTGGGCCTTTCTGACCCTGAGTGATGGTGAATTCAACGCGCTGGCCTTCTGCCAGGGACTTGAAGCCATCACCTGTGATTTGACGGAAGTGAGCAAACACGTCTGGTCCGCCATTTTCCTGGGCGATGAAACCAAAACCTTTCTCGTCATTGAACCACTTAACAGTACCGGTAGTAGTAGCCATAGTCATATCCTGAATTTTAATAATAAATTTT
>NZ_JAVRMB020000196.1:0-3965 GCF_031844845.1 Endozoicomonas sp. | reverse complement strand
GGCCATGAAAGAGTTCCATCACCCACTGGTTGCTGCCCAGTTGCTGTAAAGGGGCGACAGCCTGATGACTGAACTCATCATAGCTTTCATCAATCATTTGTCTGAGTTTGTCGTCAGCAATGGTGCCACCAACAAATGGCTTGATGATTTCAAAGGCTAATCGATTGTAGGGCAGCCCCTTAAGGGAGCGAATTTTCTCAGGACTGAACTGTGGCAGGGATTCAGGTACATAAAGGCCGCCGTCATCTGCGAGGCCGGCCAGAAGTACATCCTGAAAGTCTTTGGGTTGTCCCTGTCCCCGGGTACTGATGTATTTCACTGGGAATTCCGTCTGTCTGTTTATTACTGTGCCAGATTGCAGTGACTGATTGAGGTGATAGTACCGCCTGCTTTGAGTAAGTAGAAGGCGGCTTCAGTCAGGAGTGTCAGGCCATGGTTTCAACGCGAATCCGGGTGATGGAGGATTTAATATCCTCCAGTGCTTCCAGTTCGGTAATGGCCTTGTTCATGGTGGCTTCACGGATATTGTGGGTCAGAATAACAATATCGGCACAGCCATCATCTTCCCGGGTTACTTTCTGGGTAATGGCATCGATGTTAATGCCATGGCTGCTAAGAACCCGGGTGATTGAATTCATGACGCCCGGATGATCATCCACATGGATACGCAGATAGAAGCAGCACTCTGTCGCTGTAATTGGCAATACTGGCAACGAGTCGCTCAGGCTGTCAGCAGAGAATCCAAGGGCGTTAACTGCTGAGTCAGGAACATCAATGGTTCTGGCAATGTCGATGATATCGGCAATCACCGATGAAGCAGTGGGCTCAGCACCAGCGCCCGGGCCGCTGTACATGGTTTGGCCAACCGCATCACCCTGAACCACGACAGCGTTCATCACACCATTGATATTGGCCAGAGGGCGGTCAGAAGGAATCAGGGTTGGATGCACCCGAAGCTCAATCCCTTTTTCTGATTGACGTGCAACGCCCAGATGTTTGATTCTGAAACCCAGGGATGCGGCATATTGAATATCGCTTGGGGTGATTTTGCTGATGCCTTCGGTATAGGCTTTGCTGAACTGCAGGGGGATGCCAAAGGCGATAGAGGCCATGATGGTCAGCTTGTGGCAGGCATCAATACCTTCAACATCGAAGGTCGGGTCTGCTTCAGCGTAACCCAGTGCCTGAGCTTCTTTCAGGACATCTTCGAATGGACGGTTATGGTCACCCATTTCAGTCAGTATATAGTTACCTGTTCCATTAATAATACCGGCCAACCAGTTGATTTTATTGGCAGATAATCCTTCTCTCAGGCACTTGATGATAGGGATGCCACCGGCGACCGCTGCTTCATAGGCGACGATGACATTTTTATCGCGGGCTGCCTGAAAGATCTCATTACCATGCTCGGCGATCAGAGCCTTGTTTGCGGTAACAACATGCTTTCCCTGCTCAATGGCCGTGAGAATCAGTTCCTTGGCAACATCATAACCGCCAATGGTTTCTATCAGAATATCGATGTCAGGGTTATGGGCGACTGCAAAAATATCCCGGGTAACATTAATGTTCCCGGTATCGCAATTCGGATTGTCCCGGCGGGCGCCGACCTGCTCAATGATGACAGGTCGACCGGTCCGGGCAGCAATACTGCTGGCGTTACGTTGAAGGACATTGAAGGTGCCACCACCAACAGTGCCAAGTCCACAAATACCTACCTTGATCGGTTTCAAGTTATTACCCCGACTCGTTGTTATGATTTTCACCGCTGTACCGATGGGAACGGATTATAGCCTTAAACAGGGTTTTTATGCGATAAAGATGAAAGTGAGCCAGTTGTCTCAGGGTATCGGTTGGGAGCGGAGGGCGGGTGTTTAATCAAAGCAGCCTTCATTCCCCGAATCCTGAAACATTTGGCAGGAGCATGCTGAAAACCTGATTCTGACAAAGGGTCCAAAACCGTAGTACCTGTATTCTGTTAAGGACTGTCCTTAAATAACTGTTTCATTTTGAACTCGGACTCCGTTCATCCTGAGCTCGTCGAAGGATGCTGCCACCGGACTTCAACAGGCTCATCCCGAACGGAGTTTTGAGCCTCAGAATATAGGAAACTTATTCCGGGACATTCCTAAGTTGAGCTGTCTTTCACCTGAATCCGTGACAGAGGGATTTCGTAACATCCATTGCTACGCGTAACTTACAGGCTATAAATAGTGATTTCATTTTTTTCAGCTGCTGAGTGCATTTTTGAATAATCAAAAAAAACACCATTTTTCAGCGATCAATAATCACCAGGCCTTTGCGCTATAAGGGTTTCCGAATTCTCCGATTTCTTGGGATAAATTAAGAAGTCACGGATTCAGGTTGCATTTAAATTGGCTAATACTCTTCGAACAACGAAGGTTTCAGATGAATCAGGAGACTGTCTTTCTGGTTGATCGCTGGTTTGTTGGTAATTTTTTTTAGATTGTTCCAAACACCAGTCAAGACTTTCAATTCCTTCTTCTGTTAATATTTTTCTTAAATAGGATGACCGTTCGGTAGTGTTGCCGATGTGTGGGGTAAAACATGTTTCGTACAGGGATGCTTCGGTAGACTCCTTTTTAAGTATCAATTGTACAAGCTCCATAGTATTGTTTTTAATTTTGCGTTTTAGGGTGCTTACACGACGTTCAAGATAATTGATATCTTCCGGAGACGGTTTTTCTTTCAAAAATAGCTCTATATCTTCTTTTGAGACGAGATGGATAAACCAGTATTTATCATAAGGCATACTTAGTTTTTCAAAACAGTTCACTGCGCACTTCAATCCAGGAAGCGCTCCCAAAGTTAAACTGCAAGCTGTGGCGGCGCAGTCAAGGTGAAATGGAACGGAAGAGCCATAAGGAAGCGTATAGCAGATTATTTGCTTGAGACAGGCAGTGGTTAGATACGAACAGCCAGCAAGTGACGCCATTAAGCATGGAGTTATAGTGCAAAAACACGCAGCCCTTTCAAATGTACGCTTGATTCTGTTATTACAAAAGGCAGTTCTTTCTGAATTAGTACTGGCTTCATCCTCAACTGGATCGGGGATGAATGCCTTACATTCGTTAATACTTTCGGTGATAATATCAGGGGGTAGCTGACACTCAGTTTTAATGTTTTTAGGTTGAGCCGTAACAGCCCGGTGCGAACCAGGACTATGGTTTTTCTGGAGAATTGGTGAGTCTGGTTTCCTACTCAAAGTGGCATTGTTTGGAACTGTATTTGCTTTATGTGGTGACTTGTTATTTTGCGGGGCCAGTGATGTTGTGGTGTGATTCGATGGCTTCTGGTGTTCTTTGTCATTACCCGGCTGGTAAACACTGTCTATGACCTCTGATAGTTTGAAGTTGGTATTTGTTTTGATCAGGGGCCGTCTACATGTTGGACACAGTGCTGAAGTTGTCTTACATTTTCTTTCAGCCAAGTCACACCCACTGGCTATATCATTATCTTTTGAAATATCCCCACACTGTTGATTAACTGTTTGATTTTCAACCTTATCAACACAATGATTGCAAAAAGAATGACCACACTGCAGAGCCATAGGCCTTTTATTAGAAGAATTAAATGGCTCAAGGCACAAATTGCACTCTAGTGAGGTTTTGGAAATAGTGGCTAGTTGTGTTATCTGATTTACCATTCTGTTTTTTAACTCCCGGTAATAGTAAAATGTGTGGGCTCGGGAGTTAGGATTCGTTTGATTCAGAAAAGTTCACTGTTGACCAGTTTATTTGTAGCGATACGAATTCACTATTTTCTGTGAATTCAGGCTTGTTATTGAGTTCGTTATTCCAAATTCAATAAGTAGTTGACCATTTGTCTTCATATAAATTGACTGGTCGATCGGTAGGTTATTTTATGTGCTAATTGTATGAAGCTTTTATGCTACCTTTATCAGACTCATCGCCTTATTCCCCCTGATTATGAAAACTGTTAATCCA
>NZ_JAVRMB020000195.1:0-7777 GCF_031844845.1 Endozoicomonas sp. | reverse complement strand
TGTATCTTTCGTCGGCAGCGTCAGATGTGTATAAGAGACAGGTTGTCGTCAGGTCAGCTTTCTGACTTATACGGACAAACAGCGGGGCGGCATAATCCGGCAAACGATCCGCGGTCAGGTCATAAAAAGACTGTGGATCAAACCTGCAGCCATCCTGCATCACAATGGCAGCCATCCCTGCCCTGCCCTCATGATCAGGAACCAGTACACCATAAATATTAATCAACTCCAGACCGGAATAGTCCCCCAGGGCGCCGGCAACTTCCTGAGTGGATACGTTCTCACTCTTCCAGCGATATGTGTCGCCCAGCCGATCCACAAAGTAGAAATAACCATGGTCGTCATATTGCAGCAGATCACCGGATCGCCAGTAAGCATCACCCGCCTCGAACACATTCCGCAGAATTTTCTGCTCTGTTGCTTCAGGGCTGGTATACCCTTCAAAACGACCACCGCCCATTTCCGGATGGTCAACGATATAGCCGATACCCTCGCCAACTTCACCGGGCTGACAGAGCATTAGAAAACCATTGTCATCCCGCAAATACTGGTTTGTCGCTACATCAAATTTCACCAGCCTGAAATTGGTTTTGTTCCAGTCCGGTATCCGGCCACAGGAGCCTGCATAGTTATCCAGATTGATCAGATTAGTATTCGCTTCAGTCGCACCCCACCCCTCAAAAATATCCATCTGACCAAATCTGGCCTGCCATTGATTCCATGTTTCTCTGGTAAGACCCGCACCCACCATACAACGTAAATGATGCGGAGGCGCACTGTCGTAATAGTTCAGCAAGTAGCGACAGATTTCACCAATGTACTGGCAAATGGTCACACGATATCCGCAAATATCATCCCAAAAATTGCGGACACTAAACCGGCGACGCAAAACAATGGCAGCACCCGCAGCCAGCGCCGTGGCGGTTACTGAGGTTGCCCCGGCACCGTGGTAAAGCGGCAGGCAGCAATAAAAAACATCATCAGCCTTTGCATCAAGTGTTACCTCCATCACATCACCAGACGACAACCAGCGCATATGGCTGTAAATCGCCGCTTTAGGCAAGCCTGTGGTACCTGAGGTAAAAATCAGAATAGCAGGGTCTTCCGCTTTAATATCAGGGCGCAAGCCAGGGCTGACCGGGCTATCAGGTGCCGTTTCAAGCCGTTGCTGGAATTCATTACCAAGAAGCAACAGATCACTGGCAAGTGCTGGCTTTTCGGGATCGGAAAGCAACCAGAGTTGTGTATCTCCCAAACCATCGGTCATGGCGAAGTGATGGGCACACTCCTCTCCCACAATAACCGCACGAGCATGGGTGGACACCACCGCATGCCTCAAAGGAACACCATTCACCTGGGTATTAAGAAAAGCAACAACGACGCCAACCCTGGCCAACCCAAACCAGGTAAAAAAGAACTCCGGCCGGTTTTCCAGGGCAATCGCACAGGTATCACCGGGCTTCAGCCCCATCTCCAGTGCTGCATGTGCTACACGATTCGCCCGGCAGTTAACCTCCTGATAACTGAAAATTTGATCACCATAAATCAGGAAATCCCTCTCGGCATAACACTCTGCCCGAGCCTCAAGGCGGTCAGCCACTGTATAAAGGTTCCGGGGTTTAATCCGGTTTGCCGCTACCGCGCGTCGATCCATTTTGGCCTGAGTCTCTTCACGACTGACCAGCGATGTTTTTTTGTTTTTATACTTAATGTGAGAACTTATTTTCATTGTTATTCTGCTCCATATACATACTCAGGGTGACCATGGGTATGTATATGGAACTTTCTCTTGCTATTACTTCACCCGGATTTTTGGTGCTGGCGTATCTTTGCGCATACTCAGAAGAAACTGCTCAATGGGTGCCGGTTCAGCAACCTCTGGCAGAACCTCAGGGTCTGGACGATTGAGCCAAAACTCTTTCCAGGAAGGGAAGAGATCATGAAAAGTGCCTTCATAAGGCTCTCTGCCGGGCCAGCGCATTTTCTGGTCACCGATAGGCTGCTTATTGAGGTCGGAGGCATACCAGTAGCAGGGCAGACGACGACGAAAATACCATCGGCTATCAATACGCTCATAATCATCCCAGTAAAGCATCTGCATCGTGACCCATTCCGGCCCCGTTTCATGTTCGTTTTTCGAATAAACGACACCAATAGCATGGTCACTATCAACAAACTCAATAATATGCTGCCCCAGGTGGTGCGAGGTACCAGTAAACTGATCCCGCAGCGTAGAGTCCACCCACTGTTTTAAAAGATCACGTCCCGTTTTCCCCTTACCAACACGAACATCGGGGGCAAACAACCCTACATGGGCATCAAGATCTCTCATATCCAGAGAAAGTGAATATTTACCTGCCAGCTGCCGTATCGCTTCAATCGACTCGATACGATCCAGCCGTTCAAGTATTGATGAATCCAACATACATTCCCCCTCAGCCCTTTACAGGAAAGCCATGCCACCGTTAGCAGCAATATTCTGGCCGGTAATAAATGAAGACTCATCAGAAGCAAGAAAAGAGGCGACACTGGCAATTTCATCAGGCTCACCCATGCGACCCAGGGGAATGGCAGCAATCATCTGGTTGGTCCATTCATCGGGGATATCAGCCATCATCGGCGTATTGGTTGGGCCGGGAACAATGGTATTAACTCGAATACCGGAAGGTGCTAACTCCCGGGCAATACTGCGGGTCAGCCCCATAACTCCCGCTTTCGCCGCACAGTAATGGCTGGGGCCTTCACCGGAAACAGCCGCAGTGCTGGAAATATTAATAATGACTCCACCACCATTTTTGTGCATCAGACGACCACCTTCACGGCAACAGAAAAACGTTCCCGTCAGGTTAACGCCAATCACTCTCTGCCAGTTCTCATCGGGGGTATCCAGAAAAGCATCAACAGAACCGACACCGGCATTATTTACGACAACGTCTAACCGGCCATAACGTTCTTCAATGTTATCCATAACGGAGCGAACAGAACGGGAGTCAGAAATATCGCAGGCCAGTGCCAACACATTCTCCCCCAACGGAGCAGTGGCTGCTTCAACGGCCTCAAGGTTAATATCAACGGCAACAACCTTTGCGCCTTCACTGACAAACTTTTTAGCAACAGCCAGTCCCATCCCCTGGGCAGCACCGGTGACAAAAACGACTTTATTCTTATGTTTTATTATTGTTCGCTCCGTACCTGAGCCTTCAGTAGTCAGGCCATTTCTTATTGTTGTGATTTTCGTATTCATGGATGAAGCAAATGGACATTAACGGTTTTGATATCCGGGCGACTTGGTCTGAATGGACGATGCCGAAAACAACACGAAACGTTGACCATTCCAGAAAAAATTAACTATTCGTCACAGCGATTCGACAGCATCAAATAATAAAAAGGTTTGTTTATGTCTCTTAACGATCTTCCTCTTCCCACCGGAAAATTTATCCAACTGGATAACGGCATAACCCTTCATTACCTGGACGAAGGCGAGGGTGAAACCATTATATGGCTTCATGGCAGTGGTCCGGGTGCCAGTGGCTACAGTAACTTTAAAGGTAACTACCCGGCCTTTGTCAAAGCCGGGTATCGAAATATTATTCTTGATCTCCCCGGCTTTGGTCGCTCCGATAAACCGGAAAACGCCGAGTATCATCTTGATTTCTTCGTAGAAAACTTAAATCAACTGATCGAAAAACTGGCACTGCAAAACGTTATTTTGCTGGGAAATTCGCTGGGTGGAGCCATCGCCCTTGGGCAAGCACTGAAATACCCGAACACTGTCAGCCAGCTGATTCTTATGGCTCCCGGTGGCGTAGAAGAACGTGAAACCTATTTTCAGATGGAAGGCATTCAACGTATGGTTGAGGTCTACCAGTCAGGCCCAATGGGTGTCAACGAAATGCGAGAGGTAATGAAGCTGCAGCTATTTGACGCTTCGCAACTCTCTGAGGCACTGCTGGAAGAACGGGCAGCAGTCGCAGTAACCCAGCCAGCCAATCTGTTCTCAACCATGATGGTTCCCAATATGACTGAGCGCCTGCACGAGCTGGAGTGCCCGATTCTTGGCTTCTGGGGAACCAACGACCGATTTAACCCGCCAGAGGGTATGTTCAAGTTCCTGCATAATGCCAAAGATTGCCGGTTCCTGATGCTTAACCAGTGCGGGCACTGGGTTCAGGTAGAGCACGAGGACCTGTTTAACCGAACCTGCGTAGACTTTCTTAAAAATAATTAATCAGCCGTGAGCGGCATTTTTATAAAAAAAGAGAATCGTTGTATGTCTACTTTCGAACACCTGTCTAAACCGGGCCGGATTGGTTCTCTGAACCTGAAAAACCGCATGATCATGGCGCCCATGGGCTCCAATTTCGCAGAAGCGGACGGGCATTGTGGCGAACGAATCCAGGCTTACTACGAAGAACGAGCCAAAGGCGGCGCAGCCATGCTGACCATGGGTGTCTGTGCCATTGCCTGGCCCCATGGAACCGCAGAACCCTATCAGGTGGGCATTTCCGATGACCAGTTTATCCCCGGCCTGAAGCAACTGACGGACAGAGTTCATCAGCACGATGCAAAGATTGCCATCCAGCTACAGCATGCCGGAAAAACGGCGGTAAGGGATCTGGCGGAAGGTCGTGAGCTATGGGTGCCATCCATCCCCACGCCTCAGAAGTCCGATATGATGAGTTCTCTGTCACTGGCTGAGCTGGGTGCCTTTATTCGCCCAAAAACCGGTAGCCGGCCAAAAATCCGGGTCATGGACAAAAACGACATTAACCAGATGGTTGAGTGGTTTGCGGCAGCTGCCGAACGGGCAGTTCGTGCTGGTTTTGATGGTATTGAACTGCACGCTGCTCACACTTACATCATCGCCGGTTTTCTTTCTGCCTATACCAATAAGCGGGATGATGAGTATGGTGGTCCTCTGAAAAACCGTGCCCGCCTGTTAATGGAAGTGATTGCATCGGTTCGTGAGCGTGTCGGAACGGACTTTCCCGTCTGGCTGCGCCTTGATGCGCAGGAACTGCGAATGGATGGAGGTATCACTCTGGATGACTGCATTGCTGTTGCCAGAATGGTTGAAGAAGCCGGACTGGATGCGGTACATATCTCCGCCTATGCCAATACCAACAGTGGTGATGCCTTTACCGAAGCCCCTCTGGTGCAAAAGCCTGCAGGATTTCTGGATTGGACGGCAGAGGTTAAAAAGCACCTCAATATCCCGGTAATTGCCGTTGGACGACTGGAGCCGGAAGTGGCCGACAGAGCGATTGCCGATGGCAAGTGCGATTATATCGCCATGGCCCGCAAACTGCTGGCGGACCCGGAACTGCCAAAAAAGATTGTAGAAAACCGACCTCAGGACATTCGCCCCTGCATCTATTGCTATGTCTGTGTCAGTCAGATATTCATCAATGAACGGGTCAAGTGTGCGGTCAATCCCATGACAGGCCATGAGTCAGAGATCAAACTTATTGCCTCTGACAAACCTAAGCACATTGTCGTTATTGGTGGCGGCCCCGGCGGCATGGAAGCTGCCAGGGTCGCTGCTACCCGAGGTCACCGTGTGACACTGATTGAACGCAGTCAACGTTTGGGCGGAACCCTCTTTTTTGCCTCTCTGGCCTATCCGGAAAACGGTCCGTTGCTGGATTATCTCGTTAACCAGATCAAGCAATTGCCTGTGGATATCCGCCTGAATACAGAGGCGAATGAAGTGCTATTACGTGAGCTTAAGCCTGATGAGATCATCATTGCTACGGGCGCTCTGCGTAATGCTCCGGATATTCCCGGTGCAGACCAGAAGCATGTCTGGTCCGGCGACGAACTCCGTCGTTTGATGACCGGTTATGGCGATGATATTGCCAAAAAGAAGCTCAATGTCGCTCAGCGTATGATGATAAAATCCGGCTCCATGATCGGTGCTACCAACAGCACAGAAGCGATTCAGCAGCTGTCAAAACTTTGGATGCCCCTGGGTAAACAGGTGGTCATTATCGGAGGTGGACTGGTAGGACTGGAACTGGCTGAATTTCTGGTAGAGCGTGGTCGAACCGTGACGGTTCTGGAGCCGGAGCGGGATCTGGGTACTGAACTCAGCATCGTCCGCCGCTGGCGAGTACTGCACAACCTGAAAACCCATAATGTCAGGACAATGACATTTGCCACAGTAAGTCAGATTGATAAAACCCATGTTCATTATCAGGACAAAGATGGCATCGAGCATCAATTGCCTGCTAAGTCCGTGGTTCTGGCCATCGGTGCAGAACCGGATCATGGCTTTGCCAGCAAGATTGCTGAAGCAGGATTCAGAGTGACCAATATTGGAGACAGTGCCGATGTTACCTATATTGAAGGCGCTATAAGCTCTGGAATGAAAGCTGCAGCAGAACTTTGATAAAAATGGTCTCTGTAAAAAGAGACCAATGAGGTATTAGTGAACTACTCGCCCCTAAAGGCCCCCTAGGGTCAATGGTACTGACTTAAGCTCACTTCCCTTGGTATTTCTTGAGTCTGCGCGCCTGTGATCTTGGATGTTGTAGCTTTTTGTGCGGTTTTGGCCGTTTCTTAACCGCTCTTGGCTCCGACCTCCCAGGTCGATTACCAACAACATGCTGACCTATGATTTCCAACATATTGATGACTTTCTTTTCCAGCCAGTCACCCGTTGCTCCCAGTAACGTCTGAAGGAATGACACCAGCGTGTCCTGAGCTGCTTTGAAGCTCACTTCTCGTGGTTCCTTACCAATGTGTCTCGCTGTTTGGCCCATCAGCGCCCGGATCAGGTTGTATACCAGGAAGTTGATGGATATTTCTTTTCTCACCATTTCCGGACTTTTGCAGCGAAGAATATCTATTTTCATGGTCGTTTTGATGACGTCAAAGTCAGTCTCGACGTGCCAGCGTTACAGGTACAGCGCAATGATCTCTGTCCGGGGATACTCTTCAGCATCCAGAAAAGTGGTAATGATGGTGCGGCGTTTGTTTTTAACGGCACGAATGACCAGCTCTCCGGGCATCTGATCATAAAGCTCCTGACTCATCCACTCAGGTCGGGCTGGTCGTTTTAGTTTGAATAATCCATCCTTGCTACCCAGCTTTTGATAGAATTTTCGAAAATCAATAAGGCGGGCGCCGTTTTTCTCGAAGACAACGTCAGTCTTGGCCTGTAACAACAGAGCCAGCAGGAAGTAGTTCTCAAAGTTCGCATCACCTAACAGGATGTCGCCATCATGTAGATGGGAGAGCAACTTCCTGAGCAAGGCTTGTTCGCCGGATTCTTTCCCTTCGTAGGGAGCCACAGCAAAATCGAGCAATGCGCCACTGCCAAGACATATCAAAACAAGGATTCTGAGAACGGGGAAACCAAGCCCTTTTTTTGGGTGCCAGGCTGCGGATATTCTTTCTGATTTTTCTCAGTGTCAGGCATTAACAATGTTGAGCCGTCAGTAAGCAGTACACGACGTTGATGCCATAGCCATGATTCTGGTGAGGCGTGATCAAGGCTATTGCCTGATATACGCAGCAAACCCCTTATGGATGCTTCAGTCAACCGTTGCCGCGCTTTGCAATATGCGCTGGTTTGAGTGTTGGGCACCTTGTGGCCCTTGACGACCTGATCTCTCGCTTCATCAATGAGGGCGTGGCGGCACGACTTGGTGTCACTGGCCACCTGCCGCATGAATAAGGTTAATGTTTTAATGGGTGGAAAATCCCGAACCCTGCAGCCGGAGTAACTGGCCTGAAAAGAGTTAAGGTCATCAGAGGTAAGAATCGATGAAAG
>NZ_JAVRMB020000194.1:0-20513 GCF_031844845.1 Endozoicomonas sp. | reverse complement strand
TAGGCGGTAAACGTCAATGGACTGACCCTGTAGGTCAGGCTCGATGATGACCTGAATTTCATCTTAACAGGGCAGTCTTGCTTTCATCTTAACAGGGCAAGTCGTAACTGCTCAAAAAGTACTGGCAAACTATAGTTCAGCATCCCTGAGGCTCAGTTATAGTAAGGATGGTGTACTTTTGTTTTGCATTTTTACCAGTGGTTTTTGAGCAGTTACTGCAAGTCTTGATTTCATCTTAACAGTGCAAGTCTTGATTTCACCTTAACAGTGCCATACTTGAATTCATCTTAACAGGGCCTTGAATTCATCTTAACAGGGCAGTCTTGATTTCATCTTACGAGTAAAATCACGAGCATGCAGCTTGTAATTGCTTGGATTCCTTCTATTTTAACTCCTATCATAAAAAACGATTAGACAAGGGGTCACAAGCGTCACTATGGAAGCATCGTCATCAATTCGAATAACGGGACAGAGTTCTTTCGGGCAGCAGATCTGTCTTGATAGAACATGCCGCTTTGGATATTGTACTGTCACAACATCAGATGTAGTTCTCAAGTTGGCACAGGCCGCAGCTGGTGCCGCAGCCGGTGCCGCAGCTGGTGCCGCAGCTGGTGCCGCAGTTGGTGTCGCAGGTGGTGTCGCAGGTGGTGCCGCAGCTGGTGCCGTAGGTGGTGCCGCATGTGGCTCCGTAATTTTTCCCATCATACTGTCATCAAACTCAAACCTACTGAGGCCGCAAGACAACTATGGTGCTGTATTGTGTCATTTTAGAGGTCGCTCTGTTACAAGGTCGGATGTCGTTTTATTATTGAAATGTATTTCAATTGGTGCCGCAGCTGGTGCCGCAGCTGGTGCCGCAGCTGGTGCCGCAGCTGGTGCCGTAGGTGGTGCCGCAGCTGGTGCCGTAATTGGTGCCGAAGGTGGTGCCGCAGTTGGTGCCGCAGGTGGTGCCGCAGTTGGTTCCGCAGTTGGTGCCGCAATTGGTGCCCTAGTTGGTATAACCCTAATAATGAGCAGAGGCACAAACCAACCCGAATCTGGCATCCAATTATCCGCTTCTACTTCTACAGAACGTAAGCAACCGACAGACTCCCCTGAAGAGTGTAATCCCCTACAACCGGCTCAATCAACGGAGGCAGTCATCGAAATAGAAGATGATGCTGAAACCAAATTATAACTATCCCTTCGTTTGAATATCCGTCATCGTCGAAGCCGACATACCTTACCAAACAGAGCCAGTCTTGAAATCACCTAAAGAATTGGACACCCATAGAAATACCAATACACTTCATATGGTTAAATTTGTGGGTGTCCCAAACTCTTTCGTAGCTGACGTGATCGGTGACCAGTTTTCTTTGGCTGGTATCCTCTACGGCATTATTAGCTTGCCATGAGGCGGCTTCCATCAGGGCGGATTCATCCAGATCACCGTCTTCATCCATTGGATTTCTTCGTCCTGTACGTTGTTCCCTTTTTTGATGGCGTTGAGCCAGCTTTGGGCGGGTAACTTGTCGAATTTCACGGCTGCTGCACTACGTTCAACTGCGGAGAAAAAGGTGGGTGCATTGTCGGCATCGCTGTCACGGCTGCCTTTCGGCCCCGCCTCCCGATGCCCGCTACCCGTAAAAGCACAAGCTAACCTGGCTTTTCCGGGTCGCGGGTAGCGGACTACTGACTACGGCTTTCAAGATCCAACAGGTATTGCTTCATCTCCAAACCGTAGACATAACCGGTGAGTTTACCGTTTTTGCCAATCACACGGTGACAGGGCACGATAATAGCTGCGGGATTCGCACCATTAGCAGCGCCCACAGCCCTGACTGCTTTTGGACGGTTGATACGATCAGCAACCGCCTGATACGAATCGCTTGAACCATAGGGAATCCGTTGCAACTCTTGCCATACCTGCTGCTGAAAATCCGTACCTTGCAGATCCAGACTAACGCTGAATTGGGTCAACTCTCCCCGAAAGTAAGCGCCCAGTTCCTTCTTCGCCAGAGCAAGATGGCGTTTGATCGATTTCTGAGTCGAAGCATCCATATCAACCATCAGGGTTACCCAGCGAACCGGAATATCCCTTCTCACCGGCAGAACCGCCATAATTCCATCAGCAGAGGCTGTCAGCTCCAGCTCACCGACGGGAGAGTTAACCAGCAGATGACCAACAGGCGTAAATCTATAACTGGAAAAAGAATTGACCTTCATATCGATTTCAACCTCATCTGCGCAAACACTCCGCGCCATCGCAATATAGTCTTTTCACCTATGAATCACATTGAATCTGTGCAATCTAATACATAGTTTCAATGGGTTTGACAGGTAGGTTGGGTCGAGCGGAGCGAGCCCCAACAAATCTCGCCGCCCTCCATAAACCGCCGTTAGGGAAGCAGCAAACCAAAAGATACCGTTTTTTCCACGGAGGCACGGAGGCACAGAGAAAGCAAAGCTTTTAAATAAAAGGCTCTTCTCCGTGTCTTTGTGCCTCCGTGGCAATCACAGGCTGGTATCTTTTTAAATGCCACTTCCCTTAAATATTGACAGTCTGAATGGCCGGTGCCGTTTTTTTTGCGGATTGTTTTTTGCTGCTGAGGGTTTGTGTTGGGGCTCGCATTCGCTCGACCCAACCTACGTCACCGGCCAATTTCAACGAAACCATGTACCAGGAGGCTGTCCGACAACTGATCGCAGCCGGATCAAATCTGATATAGCCTGGCCAGATACTCAGCCACCGCATGGTCATCACAATGACCAATCCGCTCATGACCTGAAAGACTATTCACCAGTGCAGGGTCAGCATTACCCATCACCACTCCGTTACCAACCATAGAGAGCATTTCAACATCATTCATCCCATCGCCAAAGGCAATGGCATCCGCAAGCCCATATCCCTTGATCTTCAACACCTCTTCCAGGGCAATACCCTTACACACTCCAGGCGCCATTATTTCAAAACACTCAGGCAGGGAGTAAGTCATATAGAGCTGATCACCATATAGCTCGCAAACTTTATCCGATAAAGGTAACAAATCAGATTGAGATTCCGCTGCAAAAAAGATTTTCTGGATAGCATCCGTTGCTACCGTATCGAAGTCGGCCAAGTGACAGGTAAAGCCGCTCTCTTTATGAAAATCCTCAAAATCCGGGTGTACTACCTCAACGAGCCACTCATCTCCCTTATAGACATTGCTATGCATCTTGTCTGCAAAAGGCTTGCGCAGAGCCAGAAGAGGATGAACCAGTTCAGGGCTTATATCATGCCGAATAATCAACTCACCCTTTGGGTTATGAACTCTGGCACCATTACTGGTGATCAGATACATATCCACACCCAGCTGAGCTCTTATTTTTTCGACATCCTGATAATGGCGGCCCGTAGCAAAAATAAACTTGATGCCTTTCTCACTCAGATGGCGAATGACATCGCGCGTTCTTGGAGACAACTCATGCTGTTTATTGAGAAGAGTTCCATCAAGGTCGGAAACAACCACTGGATACATTCAATACCTCTACCAAATCACTTTGTGTTGATTTTATAAGTCAGAGGAAGAGTATCCTGTAGCAGCCAGAAGCAGGCATCCCATCTCTTCCCTGAAAAAGATACCTGCTAACGTAAAGGCTGGGGGGAAATCGTTCAATCAGTAGTTTTATCAGCAGAGAAAAACTTACATAGCCTTTATCTTCACTATGGACGATAAGGGAAGTGGCATTAGAGAAAGTCATCTCCGCGAAGGAGGCTGTCGCAAAAGGTCTTAAAGCCCGACTTATACCACTGCCGTCTTTCCCGCGAAGGAGGTTGTTGCAAAACCCTCCGGACACCTCGTTCCCATGCTCTGCGTGGGAACGAGGGTTTTGCGACAGCCTCGAAGACGGGGATCCACTGCTCGAGACATGCAGATAGTTTGTTAGGGCTTGCATTCGCTCGACCCAACCTACGCCCCCGTCAATCTAACCTCGTTCCCATGCTCTGCGTGGGAATGCATACGGTACTGGCAGCATGTGGGACAACCTCTCTTTGCCGGGGTGCAGGAGTTTCTGCGGATTGTTTCATTGGTGGCGGATTCGGTGTGCATTCCCACGGGGACCGTGGGAACGAGTTCGGAATCTGAATGGCCCTTTCCCTAAAGGCCTACTGCCATCAATCAGGAAAAATCAAGCTCGCCATCTTTAAGAACAACCTTGATGGTATCACCTGGCTTATATCTACCCGATAAAATTGCCTCAGCCAACGGGTTCTCAATGCTGCGCTGAATAGCCCGCTTTAATGGCCGCGCGCCGTAGACCGGATCAAAACCCACTTCTGCCAGCTGATCCATCGCTTCATCCGAGAGCTCCAGCCTGAGATTATTGTCTGCCAGTCTGCGACCAAGGTTAGCCAGCTGTATTCTGGCGATGGACTTGATCTGGCTTTCTGCCAGAGGATGGAAGACCACAACTTCATCAATACGGTTCACAAACTCAGGGCGGAAGTGATTACCCACCACCTCGATCAAGGTGTTTTTGAGCGCTTCAAAGTCGGTCTCGCCGGTCTCTGTATTCTGGAATGTTTGAATCAGATCAGAACCCAGATTAGAGGTCATGACGATAACCGTATTTTTAAAGTCTACCGTTCTGCCCTGACCATCAGTCAGACGACCATCTTCTAATACCTGCAAAAGGATATTAAAGACATCAGGGTGAGCCTTCTCTACCTCATCCAGCAGCACTAACGAATAAGGTTTACGACGAACCGCTTCCGTCAGATAACCGCCCTCTTCATATCCCACATAGCCCGGAGGTGCACCCAGCAGACGGGAGACCGAGTGTTTTTCCATAAACTCGGACATATCAATCCGGACAATGGCATCTTTCGTATCAAACAGGAACTCAGCCAACGCCTTACACAGTTCCGTCTTACCAACGCCCGTTGGACCAAGAAACATAAAGGAGCCATTAGGGCGATCAGGATCTGCCAGCCCGGCCCGGGAACGCCGTACCGCATTGGAAACAGCGACTACAGCCTCATCCTGCCCAATCACTCGCTTATGAAGCGCATCTTCCATGCGAAGCAGTTTCTCTTTCTCACCTTCCAGCATTTTGGTAACAGGAATCCCCGTCCACTTGGAAACCACTTCGGCAATTTCTTCTTCAGTAACCCGGTTCCTGAGCAGTTGATGCTCACCGGTTTCCAAAGCATCCGCCTGGGCCAGTTGCTTATCGAGCTCCGGCAGTTTTCCATACTGAATTTCTGACATTCTGGTCAGGTCACCTGCCCGTCTGGCCGCTTCCAGCTCGATCAACAACCGCTCTTTTTCTTCACGCAGCTTCTGGCCACCCTGTAGCTGGGCTTTTTCGGCTTTCCAGATATCTTCCATGTCGGAGTATTCACGCTCCAGCTCGCCGACCTGCTCATTCAATCGGGACAGCCGCTCCCTGGAAGCATCATCATCTTCTTGCTTCAGTGCTTCCTGCTCAATCTTCAGTTGAATCAGGCGACGTTCCATACGATCCAGCGCTTCGGGCTTGGAATCCATTTCCATACGGATACGGCTGGCAGCCTCGTCAATCAGGTCAATTGCCTTATCGGGCAACTGCCGGTCGGTGATATAACGCTGGGATAATTTAACCGCAGCAATAATTGCCGGATCGGTAATATCAACACCGTGATGGGCTTCGTAACGCTCCTTGAGACCCCGGAGAATAGCAATGGCATCCTCTTCTGTGGGTTCATCCACCAGCACCTTTTGGAAGCGTCGCTCCAGGGCCGCATCTTTCTCAATGTATTTACGGAATTCATCCAGCGTCGTGGCACCCACACAGTGGAGCTCACCTCTTGCCAGTGCCGGTTTAAGCATATTACCGGCATCCATGGCGCCATCGGCTTTACCCGCCCCTACCATGGTATGTATCTCATCAATAAAGAGAATGATCTGACCTTCCTGCTTGGCAAGATCATTCAATACCGCTTTTAAACGCTCCTCAAACTCGCCACGAAACTTGGCACCGGCAATCAACGCGCCCATATCTAACGACAGAACTCTTTTGCCCTTTAACCCTTCCGGTACTTCGCCATTAATAATACGCTGAGCCAGTCCTTCAACGATGGCGGTTTTACCCACACCGGGCTCACCAATAATGACCGGATTATTCTTGGTTCTGCGCTGCAGCACCTGAATGGTTCGCCGAATTTCATCATCACGACCAATGACCGGATCCAGCTTACCCGCTTCTGCCCGTTCAGTGAGATCAATGGTGTATTTGCTGAGTGAGTTGCGATTATCTTCTGCATTGGGGTCGTTAATGGCAGAGCCACCACGAATGTTTTTGATGGCGTTTTCCAGGGCTTTCTGACTCACACCCTGGCTGCTCAGCAGCTTACCAAGGGGACCACTGTCTTCCATCATCACCAGCAACATGGTTTCACTGGAAATAAACTGATCACCCGCCTGCTGTGCCTTTTTATCCGTCAGGTTCAGCATTCGATAGAGTGACTGGGACGTCTGAATATCCCCCGTAGGCGATGTCACCAGGGGCAGCTGCTCCAGCATACCGGTCAGCTCACTACGCAGAGCATCAACATCAAACCCAACCTGCATAAGCAGTGGCCGAACCGATCCTCCTTTCTGGTCAATAAGAGCGAGTAACAGATGAACAGGCTCTATCTGACTGTTATCTTTACCAATGGCCAGAGACTGGGCATCAGCCAGGGCTGACTGGAACTTGCTGGTCAGTCGATCCATTTTCATAAGAGCCTCCCTTATGGAGCACAGATATTTGTCGTCATTCTCAATATGGTATCAAGCGAGCAATTTTCAAGAAAGGAAAGTCCTTTAAGCCGGCCTGGTAACCCTTTGCTATACTCACCCGTCCAACTGGCCGGGGAGAAGGGGAGAACCGGGTGGATAATGCGCTGTTCGACGAACTGATCAACATCGGCATTGATAAAGGTGTGGCTCACAAGGTCGCCGCCTCCCTGAGCCCCGACCATATCGCCACCACAACCGATATCCTGCGGTTGGAAAAGCTGATCCTGGATACCCGGCTCAGTTCCAAAAAAGACTTGCTGCGGCTGGAACAACTGCTACTCAGGCAGCAAGCGGAAACCCGTAAAGATATGACCACCCTGCAACTGGCCACAAAAAACGAGATGACCGCCCTGCAACTGAAAACATCAGAACAGTTCGGTGCTCACAACCGGCAATTCTGGATAACCTTCGGCGGCATGATCATTTCTGCCTTTATTCTGTTTGCCATGAACCTGTACTTTCACGCCCACTGATCGGGGAGAACCGGATGGATAATGCGCTGTTCGACGAACTGATCAACATCGGCATTGATAAAGGTGTGGCCCACAAGGTCGCCGCCTCCCTGAGCCCTGACCATATCGCCACCACGACCGATATCCTGCGGTTGGAAAAGCTGATCCTGGATACCCGGCTCAGCTCCAAAAAAGACCTGTTACGGCTGGAACAACTGCTGCTCAGGCAGCAAGCGGAAACCCGTAAAGAGATGTCAACCCTGCAACTGGCGACCAAAGAAGAAATGACCGCCCTGCAACTGGCCACAAAAACCGAAATGACCACCCTGCAACTGAAAACCGCAGAACAGTTCGGTGCTCACAACCGGCAATTCTGGATAACCTTCGGCGGCATGATCATTTCCGCCTTTGTTCTGTTTGCCATGAACCTGTACTTTCACGTCCACTGAACGCATCAGCAACTGGCACTGGGTCCGATCAAACATCAATCCAGATTAGAGAAGCTGTTCTACCCGAGAGTTTTCCATCACGCCGGTAAGAATAGAAAAGTTCTGGCTGACCATAAGAACAATACTCACCACCATAGATGTGGTTAACTCCAACTCTATGGAGCCGCCTGCGGGCCATTGAATAAAGATCCGCAAACCAGCGGTCACCTTCCCCAGGTAGAAAAGCCGTTTCGCTGCCTGCATCCTCAGCTATAAACTGCGCTCTCACTTCTGGCCCAACCTCAAAGTATTGCTGGCTGATCGCGGGCCCAAACCATGCCATCACCGTTTCCAGAGGGACGGCCATAGATTGAACCGTCGCCTCAAGAATCCCTGCAGCCAGCCCTTTCCAGCCAGCATGAGCTGCAGCCACTACGGTTCCATCAAGATTACAGAACAGAACGGGCAGGCAGTCCGCCGTTAACACAACACAGGCTGAACCCGACTGCAGGGAAACCGAAGCATCGGCCTCAGTTTCCTGACGGTCAGTCCGGGCATTGGCAACCTTAACCCCGTGAACCTGCTTCAGCCATAAAGGCGTTTTCACAAGGTCAAGGTCACATTGCAATAGCTGACGGTTCGAACGTACCTTATCTTGATCGTCACCGGAGTATAAACCCAGATTGAAGCTGGAAAATCCAGCCTCACTGAGCCCACCTTTGCGAGTGGTTACCAGCGCTTTAATATTATTCGGTGCCGGCCAGTCCGCCCAAAGATAACGCTCGTCATTCAGCTCCTCATTCACCTCAGCTCTCCGAATCACGCGGCTCATTGTCGGCCAGACTATTCAGCATCACCTGAAAGTCTTCAGTCAATGGAATTTCCCACTCCATATGTTCACCCGTCACCGGATGAATAAGACCCAGCTTACGAGCATGAAGTGCCTGACGCCGGAAGCTTCTCAACACTTTCTCCAGCGCTGCCGGGCATGATTTAGGCAATTTAAGGCCGCCGCCATAGAGATCATCACCCAGCAGAGGAAAATGCTGATGACTCATATGCACCCGGATCTGATGGGTTCTTCCCGTTTCCAACTGGAGCCGGATATGCGTATGAGCAGTAAAACGCTTTAGCACCCGATAGTGAGTAACAGAAGGTTTGCCGCCTCGAACCACCGCCATTTTCAGACGATTATGAGGGTGCCGGCCAATTGGCGCGTCAACCTTGCCACCGCCGGTCATCACACCACGAACAATCGCTTCATACTCCCGATGAACCGATCGGTCCTGCAGCTGTGCAACCAGATCAGCGTGGGCTGCCAGAGTCCGGGCCACCACCATAAGGCCAGTGGTATCCTTATCCAGCCGATGCACAATACCCGCCCTGGGCAAGGCATCATTATCCGGATAATGATAGAGCAGGGCGTTCAGAAGCGTGCCGGTGTAATTACCCGCTGCCGGATGAACAACCAGACCTGCAGGCTTGTTGACCACAAGAATATCATCATCTTCATAAACAATATCAAGGGGGATATTTTCAGCCTCCCACCGGGCTTCATTTTGAACTTCTACTGACAATAAAAGCTGCTCCCCACCATAGAGTTTCTCTTTGGGTTTACGGGAATTGCCATCCACCAACAGAAAGCCCTCTCGAATCCAATCCTGAAGCCGGGCTCTGGAAAAATCCGGAAAACAGGTCGCGGCGACCTGATCAAATCGACGACCACCCTGATCATCAGGTACAGTGACGCTTTGTTTAATAACTTCGCCCATTCAGCAATACTCAGTACAGAAAATAAGTTTCATATCGATGCCCCGCCTTTGAGAGTTTCACAAAAGGGAGGATTAACACCAAACCGTCATTCTCGCGAAGGCGGTTGTCGCAAAACCCTCCTCGCTCCCGCGCTCTGCGTGGTAGCGCCAAGACCCAACCACGATTCCTGTGGTTGGCTATGCATTCCCACGCAGAGCGTGGGAACGAGGTTCCTGGTGGGTTTTGCGACAGCCTCCTTCGCGGAAAGACGACAGTGGTACAAATCGGCATTTAAGACCTTTTGCCACAATCTCCTTCACGGGGATGACGATGGTACATTCTTAATTGGAGCTTCCCTTAAACCAGAAAGGCTCCAATAAGCACACTGGAAAATCTTGTCTTTTCGTTTTCCGGCATACTATGTTTAAATGCAGGTTTAAATACATCTTTATTGATCCGAAGAGTTTACCACAAGAAGTCTCTGAGGCCTGAGTGGTTGTCACGCTCAATCACTTTATTCTTCGCCAGCTTCTGATATGCCAGAGTACGGAAACCAATCAACACCATGACAATATTGACTGCAAAACTGACCCGGTTGCTACCCCCGCTCATGATGCGATCCATCCTGACGGTATTTGCCGCCATCGTACTGGCAGGCTGCGCTTCTACTGAAGATAAGGAGCAGCTTCCTGAGTCACTGTCTGAGGCCGATCTCTATCAGATATCCAGCAAGGCCATTGACAATAGCCGCTATTCTGAAGCCATTAAATCATTGAGAACTCTGGAATCCCGTTATCCATTTGGTACTTTTGCAGAGCAGGCACAGCTGGATATCATCTTCGCCTACTTCAAAAACGCAGAGCCAGAAGCATCAAAAGCCGCTGCAGACCGTTTTATTCGTTTGCATCCGCAACATCCTGATGCCGATTATGCCTACTACATAAAGGGGCTCGCTTCCAATACTGCCTCCATGGGCCTTCTGGAGCGTTACCTGCCGATGGATCTGACCCGACGGGATCCGGGCCAGGCAAGGGTATCCTTTAATGAGTTTGCCGACTTGCTCAACCGCTACCCTGACAGTAAATACGGACCGGACGCCCGTCAGCGAATGGTTGCCCTGCGTAACCGGCTGGCTGAATATGAAATCCATGCGGCAAACTACTATCTGAAGCGAAAAGCCTATGTAGCTGCCGTTAATCGCGGACGCTACGTTGTTGAAAATATGCAACAAACCCCCGCCGTTCCGGAAGCCCTGGCCATCATGGTTGAAGGCTATCAGCATCTTCAGCTGCCGGACCCGGCAGGTGAAGCCCTGGAAGTACTCAGGCTGAACTACCCGGGTCATCCATCACTGGACAGCAATGGCAACTTTGTTGGCTACAAGGTGTTTGAAGATGTGGACCCATCCATCTGGAACACATTGACCTTTGGATTGATTGGCAGTTCCAAACCAAAAACTCACGACACGCCTTCTTCACAGCTGTCGGCACCACCACAACCGCCCGTAGTCAACTGATCTGTTCCGGCATCACCCATCGGTGGTGCCGGTAAAAAATCCTCTTACGACCTCTCAGGAATTGTCCGTTAATAATTTCCCTGTTTTGCTCACCAAAGAGCAAGTTATTTCGGGGCAGCTCCTGACAAAAGAAAGCCTCAAGCCATGACCAAGACTGTTAAATGCCCTCAGTGCGGTAAAGATGTGAAGTGGGAACCAGAAAGCAAATATCGCCCTTTCTGCTCAGAACGCTGCAAACTCATTGATTTTGGAAGCTGGGCAAAAGAAGAACATACCATTCCGGGTGATCCAGCATTTGATGACTTGATGTCACTGGATCTTGATGACACGCCGACACGACATTAACTGCCTGACCATAGAAAATCTGATCTATGAAAATGGCCAACCTTCGTAAAGGGGGGCGGTATATTCCCTGAAAATCGCTCCTCGGTAACTGCTCCCCGGTAACTGCTCCTGCGTTACCCTACCTCCTGCATCCATGCTGTCGTGCATTTTCAGGATACAGTACATCCCTGTACATTCCCTGAAAATTGCCCCTGCATTTTCAGGATACAGTACATCCCTGTACATTCCCTGAAAATTGCTCCTGCATTTTCAGGATACAGTACATCCCTGTACATTCCCTGAAAATTGCTCCTGCATTTTCAGGATACAGTACATCCCTATACATTCCCTGAAAATTGCTCCTGCATTTTCAGGATACAGTACATCCCTATACATAAAAAAACCGGGAATATACCCGGTCGTTAGAATAAGTTTTAATTCTTTTTCTTTAAGCTCTTAACAGGGAAAACTTACAGTTTGATAGTTTCAAACTGTAAGTTTTCTGAGAACAGCACTTTGCAGTAATGACTAAGCCGTTAAAGCTTACCCCTACTTAAATCATCCATCATCCAATCACACACCCGATCATCTGATAATGACCCATCATCTGATGATGACCCATCATCTGATGATGACCCATCGCCACCACTACTAACATGACCACTACTATCATGACCACTGTTTGAAAATGGCAATGGTATAACATGACCACTACTAACATGACCACTACTATCATGACCACTATTAGCATGACCACTATTAGCATGACCGGTTAAAACGAAGGTTGTCCAGTCGAGCTCGGCGGGATGCGGTGAATTAAATCTTGCAGCGTGGTTATCACCATCGCTTAAGGGAGCTGGTGGTATTTTAGAAGAATCACCGACTTCCTCAGTATATTCTTCTGAGCCTGAATCGTTATCAGCTGAACCCTCTATTTCTTCTGAAAAATAATTCTCCCTCCTGAAATCCAGACGATTCAGATAGGTAACGCCGCCTTTCGATAATTGAGAGTAATTTTCGGGTGACGCACCACTAACAACTCTTGAACCCTCATAATTGTACAAATGGTTCACCAAATGAGCCGCATACTCTGCATAGTCATTCAGAAGTTTCTCCCGCTCATCGATAATGCCTTCTAAATTTGCCTTGTGGTCTCGCAACTTTTTGATTTTTATTTTATCTCCGGAGATCTGATTGTCCAGTCCAACACATTTGTTAATCAGCTCCTGTTTTGCTTCGTCTGAATTCTTCAGCTTATAGTACCCTATCCACATAGCAGCTACTAAGTTATTGCAATCACTCACCATCTGTTTACTTTCCTTTTTTGCTTCTTTTGCTTCACATTGTAGCTGTTTATTCGCATTTATCAGGAATTCAGTTCGTTGAATATAGTTTTTCTTTTCCTGCTGTGTTGCTGCAAGCTGTGCTTTCAGATCCCCTGCTTCCAGAGCAGAGCTTCTATGCAATGCTTCATATACATTCGCCCTGGCAGACTCCTTCTCCGAATGCTCAACCCAGGCCGTACTAACGTTCCGGCCTTCGACAATCTCCTTTTGCATCTGCTGACTTTGAAGCTCAGCTTCACCTGCCCTCTGCTGCATCTCGCCCCCAGAAGTCTCCATTGCACTCATTGTGTCATTAAGCTCTGGATGGTCCTTCCGAAGCTGCTCAACTGAAGATTGGGTTTTGACTTCAGGCGTCTGCGATCCTTTTTCTGACATCTGATTCTGAATCGGTGTTTCCAGTTTAGATACCTTTCTGTTATACAGGCTCTTGATAGCCAAACCAGTATCATAAAACAGTGCAGGAACGAACGTAATTGGAAACGTAATAGCCGCAACAAACCGCCCAAAGAAACGACACGTTTTACTGGCAACGGTATCGGAAACTTTATTAAACAAGCTCACGAAGGCCCATTCACTCTTCTGAGTTTCCGGGGGCGTATTCTGCACCTGCGTTGCCGGGCCATTAGCGGCAGTATTTTGTCCTATCATTGTAACTTCCTCTATTTTTTGTTCGAGTATTTATAAGTTGATACTGAGGTCTTAGAGAGGAAAGTTATTAATTGGTTCAATGGTCAAATATAATATATTGAAATAAAGGAATTAATTAATATAACTAATCCCACACCATAAGGTGTAAATCAACAACTTATGGAGTCCTTATTTCCAAACGAAGTGCCCCTTGGCTGCTTCAACAGCCCCAGAACTCATGAATAGCCGCAACTCCCTGAGCACCTAGCCGCCGGGCACCCTTAATATCATCCAGGCTCATCCCCCCCAACCAGAATACAGGCACTGTTGCGGTCTCAGTCAGCTTTGCTGCCTGATCCATGCCCAACGGCTTGGCTCCAGGGTGAGATTGCGTTGGTTTGACCGGCGATACCGTAATAAAATCTACAGTCATCACTTCTGAATATTTAATCTGCTTTTCATCGTGACATGATGCGACAAGAAGCTGGTCAGCATGTCGTCTTTCAGGCGTCACAGCCAAACCCAGCTGATGAGATGTCAAATGAAGTCCATGACACCATGGCTCCATCAGGAGAGATAAACGCCCCTTGATAATCAGCGTTCCACCCTGAGTTTGAACTCGTTTTGATAACCGACGAGCCAGTTTCAGGTATTCACTTTCATCAAGCCAATGGGCTCGAAACTGAATCAGACGAACACCTGCACTTAACGCCGATGAAACTTTCTTAAAAAGTGTTTCCTCATCGTTAAAGTAACCAGTAATCATATAGCGGTCAGGAAGCTGCAGAGCCCTGAGAATCACTTTATTGGCTTCAGGGAACTGGTATCGGACAAGGCTCTGCTTCTCTACCCACTGGATCAACTGACCTTCATTCCCTTTAGGTTCTCCGGTAATGCCACCAACCACCCAGGTATCAAGAAGCACCGACTTATCTGAGTAATCATGGCGAACCTTGATCAGCGGCATAAATGTCGAAACCTGAATATCGAGTTCTTCATGAAGTTCACGGTTCAGAGCCGTCTGTACATCCTCTCCGGACTCTACCTTACCACCGGGAAACTCCCACAAACCGCCCATATGTTTATTCTCAGGGCGCCTGGCTAACAGTATGCGACCATCTTCCCCAAGAATTACCGCCACGGCTACATGAATGACTTTTCTCTTATCTGCTCTTTTGTCGAGCACATCAGGTCCGATACTCTGCATTGATCTTTACATACTCGTGGGATAAATCGGTAGTCCAGATCTCTTCTGTGGCATTACCCGCCCCCAGGGAAATTCTGATCAGTATTTCTTCCTGATTCATCACTCGCTGGCCGGCTTCTTCGGTATAGCCCGGAGCTGGCTGACCACAGTCAACAATGGCCAGATCATCCAACCAGATCGACACCCGATCAATGATCAGCGCAGGAATCGGTGCACGGCCTACAGCCGCCAGAATTCTTCCCCAGTTAGGGTCGCTGGCAAAAAGGGCGGTCTTCACCAGAGGGGAATGGGCAACAGTGTATGCTACGTCAAGAGCATCTTGATGAGAGGCCGCATCTTCAACGTTAACAGTGACAAATTTAGTAGCCCCTTCTCCATCCCTGACAATCGCCTGAGCCAGTTCTACAGCTACTTCTCCCAGGGCCATAATCAGTTTCGCAGCCAGCCCTGAATTCTTTGAGGAAATTATTTCATTCCCTGCAGCTCCGGTAGCAACCACCATAAAGCTGTCATTGGTTGAAGTATCTCCATCAATGGTAATACGGTTAAATGACTGATTAGTAAGATCAAGCAGCAAGCTTTGCAGAAATGACGGCTCAACAGCCGCATCCGTTGCAATATAAGCCAGCATGGTGGCCATATTGGGCTTAATCATTCCGGCACCCTTACTGATACCGGAAACGGTGAAGATCTGCCCATCATACTCAAACTGTCGGGAACTGCCTTTTGGCCGGCTATCCGTAGTCATGATGCCTTCAGCAGCATGAAACCAGTTATCTTCATTCATCTCGCCCAGCGCAGCCGGAAGGCCCGTACAAAGCCGGTTAACAGGAAGCTGCTCGCCAATCACTCCCGTTGAAAATGGCAGCACTTGCGAATCATCGACACCTGCCAGCCTTGCCAACTCCGATGATGATTTTTCCGCAGCAACCATTCCCGGCTCACCAGTGCCCGCATTAGCATTGCCGGTATTAATCAGAAAATATCGAGGATCACCCACTAAACGCTCACGGCTTAAATGAACAGGAGCAGCACAAAAACGATTAAGCGTAAAGACACCCGCGACGGAACTGCCCTCATTCCAGTTCATGACCACAAGGTCCCGACGACCCGGCTTGCGAATACCCGCCATCGCCGTTCCGAGACGAAAACCCTTAACTGGTTTTACTACAACCCACTCATCAGACCCCGTTGCCATGGTTGACTCCATCGATAAAAATTTGCTTATTTTTCAATAAAAAAGAGCTAAATAAAAACGGGCCAGCCCTCATAAAGAACTGACCCGTATTATGTTACAAGTTCAGATCAGGAAATTTTGCCATGGCACTGCTTGTATTTTTTGCCGGAGCCACAGGGGCATGGGTCATTACGGCCAACCTTCCGGCCTTCACGAACAAATGGCTGGTGAGCATCTTCCGGAGCTTCCTGTTCCGCAGACTCCGCCTCTACACCCTGAGCCTTAGCGTGCTCAAACTGCATTCTGCGAGCCATCTCCTCACGACGCTGTCGCTCCATCTCGACCGTGCGATCATCTTCCTGAACCTGGACGTGGGAGATAATGCGAATAGTGTCGTCTTTAATGTCCTCAAGCATCTGCTGGAATAGCTCAAATGCTTCACGCTTGTATTCCTGCTTGGGATTTTTCTGGGCGTAGCCGCGCAGGTGAATACCCTGTCTGAGGTGATCCATAGTGGCAAGATGCTCTTTCCACTTATCATCAAGAATCCGCAGCAGAATATGCTTTTCAAAGTTCCTCAGAACTTCTGCACCCGCCAGCTCTTCCTTTTTGCGATAGGAATCGATAACACCCTGCAGAATACGCTCGCGAAGCGCATCTTCGTCCAGGCGGTCATCTTCATCCAGCCACTGCTGAACCGGCATGCGCTCACTCAGTTCGCTGGACAGCTTCTCTTCCAGACCTTTGACATCCCACTGCTCTTCAAGGCTCTGGGGTGGAATATGCTGACTGATCAGGCCATTCACCACATCTTCACGCAACGCTTCAATGCTGCTGGAAACATCATCAGCACTCAGCAGTTCATCACGCTGGCTGTAGATAACCTTACGCTGGTCGTTGGCAACATCATCGTATTCCAACAGCTGTTTACGAATATCAAAGTTACGGCCTTCAACCTTACGCTGAGCCTTTTCGATGGCATTGGTCACCATACGGTGCTCAATGGCTTCACCCTTCTCCATACCCAGCGCTTTCATAAAGTTCTTGACGCGTTCTGAGGCAAAAATACGCATCAGATTATCTTCAAGGGATAGATAAAAACGGGAAGAACCCGGGTCACCCTGACGGCCTGAACGGCCACGCAGCTGGTTATCAATTCGGCGTGACTCATGACGTTCAGTTGCGATGATATGAAGACCACCCGCCTCCAAAACCGCCTTATGTCGTTTCTGCCAGTCCGCCTTAATCTGGTCAATCTGCTCCTGAGAAGGATTATCCAGTTCGGCAACTTCTGATTTCCAGTTACCACCTAACATGATATCCGTACCACGACCCGCCATATTAGTAGCAATAGTCACGACACCAGGGCGTCCAGCCTGAGCAATGATGTCCGCCTCTTTCTCATGGAATTTGGCATTCAATACCTGGTGGGGAATATCGGCTTTGTCTAGCGCTTTTGACAGGTGCTCTGACGAATCAATGGAAGCTGTACCCACCAGAATGGGTCTTTTAGCCAGCACTGTTTCTTTAATATCATCAATGATGGCTTCGTATTTCTCACCAATGGTCAGATAGACAAGATCATTACCATCCTGACGTACCATCTCTTTGTGAGTAGGAATGACAATAACATCCAAACCGTAAATCTGGCGAAATTCAAACGCTTCAGTATCCGCGGTACCGGTCATACCGGACAATTTGTCATAATTGCGGAAAAAGTTCTGAAATGTCGTAGAAGCCAGCGTCTGACTTTCTGCCTGAATATGAAGCCCTTCTTTTGCTTCGATAGCCTGATGCAACCCATCAGAAAGGCGCCTTCCGGGCATGGTTCGCCCCGTATGCTCGTCGACCAGCAACACGTCATTATTCTGGACAATGTATTCTACGTTACGAGTGAACAGCACACGGGCCTTAAGCGCAGAGTTTACGTGATGCAGAAGATTCAGGTTATTCGATGAATAAAGGCTCTCGCCTTCAGGCAACAGACCTTCTTTCTGCAACAGCTCTTCAATAAACTGGTGACCCAGCTCATTCAATTCTACCTGACGGGTTTTCTCATCCAGAGAATAGTGCCCCGTCAGCTCCTCCTCACCATCTTCACCCGCCTCTTCCCCTTCAGGAAGCGGATCCTGCTTTTCCAGCAATGGAACCAGTAAGTTGATCTTTTTATAAAGCTCAGATGAATCTTCTGCAGGGCCTGAAATAATCAGTGGTGTCCGAGCCTCATCAATCAGGATCGAGTCAACCTCATCCACAATTGAGAAAAAGAGATCCCGCTGAAAGCGGTCTTCTTTTCTGAAGGCCATATTATCCCGCAGGTAATCAAACCCAAACTCGTTGTTGGTACCATAGGTAATATCTGCCTGATAGGCCTGTCGCTTCTCTTCCGGGTCTTGCTGCGGGACAACAATACCCACACTCAACCCCAGGAATTCGTACAGTGGACGCATCCAGTTCGCATCTCGACGAGCCAGATAGTCATTCACAGTAACAACATGAACACCTTTTCCGGGAATAGCATTCAGATAAGCAGGCAACGTTGCCACCAGTGTTTTACCTTCACCGGTACGCATTTCAGCAATATGACCATTGTGCAAAGTCATACCACCCATCAACTGAACATCAAAATGGCGCATACCCATAACACGTTTGCCCGCTTCGCGAACCACGGCAAACGCTTCAGGCAACAGGTCATCCACCGTTTCACCCTTGCCAAAGCGCTCACGAAACTCAGTCGTTTTCGCTTTTAGCTCGTCATCGCTCAGGGTGGCCAGGCTTTCTTCCAGGGCATTGATTGACGCAACCGTTTTACCCATCCGTTTTAGCTGGCGGTCGTTGCGGCTACCAAATACTTTTTTAATTAAAGAAGCAAACATAAGTTGTTAACAGTCTCACTCTGATTCTGGAGCTGTCCTCCTACCAACAAATCAGGGCTGGAGCAGACAAGCGCATAAAGTCCAACATTCTATGACAATCCCGACAAAGTCTCATCTATATTAGCCGTATTTCTGTACTGTCTATTGAGCTGAGTCGGAAAAACAAAAAAAACTGCACTGAAGGACAGTAAAACAGAGGATACATTACCGACAGAAATGGCACCCGTCAGGCAGTACTCCGGGATGATTAAGGAGACCCGATCGTCACTTCGAGATCCAGGGAAAAACCTCAACTCCAAATACAGCCATCACTGTTATCCTAGGAATTGTCCTTAAATAATCCCGGCATTTTGAACTCGGTCTCCGTTCATCCTGAGCGGAGTCAAAGGATGCCTGGTACGATACGTGAGCCCGGAGTTCACGCCTTTAGGCCCTATGGGTCCTTCGACAGGCTCAGGACGAACGGGGTTTAGAGGCTCAGAAATGTGCAAGTAATTTCGAGACAATTCCTTAGCGTTGAAGTGAGGTAAAAAAGAGCAGGCAAAAAAGAGACATCCCCCCTGCCTGATGCCAACAATAATCACTCCGCCATAAACTCATGAATATCACTCACCCCTTCAAGTCTGGCGGCCTGTTTCATGTATTGCCTCAGGTACCCTTCGGAAGCCGACCTATGGCGAAACATAAGCAGGCCAACAAATAATGCCTTAATGTCTATCCTGAGAGTCTTGCTTACTTATCTTGGCTAAAAGAGTTTTTCAAAATCACGTTCTTTTTTCTCACCCTGTCTACAACCTAAAGATCTCCATTCTGAAGATGAAGATGAAGATGAAGATGAAGATAATTCTGATGCAGAGCGCTGCGATGTGGCATTTTTGCCCTCATTACACATCCCTTGTTTTTTTGCAGAATTTAATCTTAATCCAGCCCCCCAATTAGCCAAACGCGTCATTTTTGGTTTTTCTCCAATCTCCATATTAAATGATGCATCTGGTGCCATCACATTCGATGGTACTTTATCTACATCATCTACATCATCTACATCAGCATGTGTGGAACAAAACTCTAAAACCTCTTTATACGTTTCAGCTGCTTGATCAGTATGGGTTTCTTGAAATATTTTGCTCGCCCCTCTAAAAACAGCAATCATTTTTTTCAAGAGTTCCCATATATCCTTCGAACGTTTTTTAAGCTTAGTGATTTCACATTCTTTTTCACGCAATTGACTAGTCATTCTTATTTTATAATCCTCATTTCCCTCTCCAGCTTCGCTTTTTAATGCCTCAAGTTCTTTACAGCCCTCCTTAAGCTGCGCAATCGTTAACTCTCTCTCGATCAATTTTTGATCTGCCTCAAATTTCTCATAGCTATACTTACCTATCATTTCTCCTGACTTTAATTTTAGTACTTTAATCTCTGTAAGTTTATTGGAGATTTCAACTTCCATTTCAGAAACAACATACTCATGCTGTTTTTTCAATAATTCTACAGCCATCTGTTTTGAAGCCTCTAGCACATTAAGTTTCTTTTTATTATCGCCCAGTTGTGCCTGTAGATCTTTTAGCTGGCCTTCAGTTTCATTAGCATTTTTTTGCAACTGTTCATATTCAACTTTGGACTTTTCTTCCTGCCGCTGCTTTTTTTCTTGAAGTGCAGACTTCTGAGTTTCACTATCCTGCAACTTCTTTTTAAGCTCGCTGATTTCACTCTGCAACTGTTGTTGGGTCGCCCGTTTTTCAGCTTCCTTTGCATCAAGATTCTTAAGCTCTTGACCCAGACCTTTGATATCATTCTCTTTGTCAGCCAGCGTTTTCTTCAGCTGATCGACCTCTACTTGATGCTTTCCTTCACTCTCGGATAGTTGGGCCTTTAAAGATTTCAGCTCGCTTTCAGTTTTTCCGGATATTCTTTTCAGCTCTGCCAATTTTTTTTTGTACTCATTTTCAGTACCCAGGTATTGTTGATCCTTTTTTTGCAATACCGCACGTGCAACTTCTTCCTGCTTATGAAGTTCTTCTTCAATGTC
>NZ_JAVRMB020000193.1:0-8519 GCF_031844845.1 Endozoicomonas sp. | reverse complement strand
AATCCGCTGGCTCTTTCTGCTATATAACAGTGCATTGGGACTTATTGATAAAGACCATGCTCGCGTGCATAACGGTCAGGCACTGACACTACTGCTGGCGCGTCAGTGGCTGGAAAAGAATGGTTATGAAATCCAGCTCATGGATCTTAATGCCGCTCGTGCGGTGGTGAACGACTACAGCTGCGATCAAAGTATATTCGATGAACTGCAACGGATGTGCCTTGAGTATGGTGATCAAAAACATCTTAAAAAAGGCGAATCCCTTACTCAGGGCATTGCTCGGCGATTTAATACAGTTGCCCCCGCAACTTGGCGGGCCAGACCACAAGTTCAAACAAAAAACATAGTTGTTGATAATGTAGCAACGCCACGTCCCAGTCTGGATTCAATGAGGAACAAGAGTGGTCTAACAGTATGAACGGCTCCCGAGCCAGCCACTGAATTAATTCCCAGGGAGCGCTTTGATTTTTTTGTAATGGACGACCGAAAAATAACAGCATATTCAGGATTGATGAGTGTTGAAGAATAAAGGCAGATCAGAAAAAATTGTGGGCAAGTTAACCAGAATACGCAAAAGGGTGTGTTCAGTAGCTTGTGGATGGTTTGAACATGGGATACATTGAAATTTTGAAATTACAGTGCGTTTCTAACCAAGCTGAAATAAGTTACACATCTTGAACTCAGCCTTCGTTCACCCTGAGCGGAGTCTAAGGGAAGTGGCATTGTAGAAAGTATCAGCCCTCCGTCATTCTCGCGAAGGCGGGAATCTACCACCCAGTGGATCCCCGCCTTCGCGGGGATGACGGTGGTATATTCTTAATTGCAACTTCCCTTACCACGCTCTTCAGATAGACTGCAAAATTCAGAAAATGTTCCGGGACAAAAGGCATTAAAGACCATTATTCGCTACCCGCGACCCGTAAAGCGTAGACGACCTGCCTTTTTCGGGCCGCGGACAACGGGAGGCGGGTAGCGGTATCCTAAGGCTTTCTGCTTTTCGGTTCGTCATTATCCTGATCCCGGGTATAGTCCCCATCAATGGTGTGATGATGGATATGGGTCTGGCCGTTTTGCCTTGAAGACTCCCGGCGGAATTCAGCGTCATAGATGTTGGTTTGCTGCACTTTTATACCGGTAGCCGTTAACCACCGGCGAATCAATAATCTGCGAATGGGCGGAAGCAGCAGGAAAACCCCCAGAAAATCAGTAATAAACCCGGGAATCAGCATCAGCAAACCACCGATGGCAATGACCAGATTCTCCAGCATTTCCATGGCTGGCAACTCTCCAGCCGCCATTTTCTGGCGGGCTTTCAGCGCGGTAGCCAATCCCTGACGACGAATCACGGCCAAACCAATAAATACGGATAGAACAACAAGCGCAACCGCATTCCATGCGCCAATGATACTGCCCACCTTGATCAGCACCACCATTTCCAGAATGGGTAAAAGAATAAATAACAGAAAGAGGAAGCGCATAAGAGGCCCCGTTAATAAGTGGAGTCTCTTATATAGAGGCGGCACCGTTTCTTTTCAAGAGCCGCCAATACCTGAATCAGGCAGCCCTGGCCATAGCAACCAGCTGCTGACGAACTTCCATGGCACTGTCAGCATTCCCCGGAAAAGGAATGCGGACGACCTTTTTTCCCAATAGAAGGTGCATACCTTCAGAGTCTACACCCGCCATTTTTGGAGAAACGCCTTCCGGAATAATCCGATTGGCGGCCAGACAGTATTTCACCATGGAATCCACATGATCCTCGTTCATATGCTCAATCATGCCCTTGCCGGCATGACCGAAGAACGGGTTTTCCTTGCAGAGCAGTTCATTACGAACCCAGAAGATTTTGCCAAAACCACCAATAAAGCGAGCCTTAACCAATCGGATTCGGTAAAAGTCAAAACCATGGGTATTGCTGTAGTTTCTGGCCTGAGGGAAGAAATTAAAATAGTGTTCAGCGACCTCTTCCGACTCTTCGATTTTTTCCGCATCGCCCATCCAGGTTAAACGACCACCGGTATGCACATCGTCTACATCACTTTCACTGACGATCAGTGAAACACGGGAATCCTGTTCAATATTTTTAGTGTGCTGGGCAATGGTACTGATCTGAATAATCGGGCAGCCATTAGCATCCAGACAATAAGGCATAACAGAACCAAATGGATAGCCGGGAACATCTTTGGAATGGGTTGACAGAATGCCGTGGTATTCACCCTGCAGCAGTTTTCTGGCCTCAAATGCAGCTTCTTCTTTGGTATCCATCATAATGAAGATCCTCTGAATATTTATTAGGATTATTACTAAAGGCGTCGCTGTTGAAAAATCAACCACCAATGATATTTTGAAGGCATTATATGGGAATGAGATTTATTATCAATAACCTTTATGGGTATTGTCTTTTATTCTATTTAGTTTCAGGATGATCGGTGTACCGTCCACCAACGTCGTATAAAAACACTTTTTCAAGGCTATTTAATCAAGAGTTATTATGAACATAAAAAATAAAAACATTCTGATCACCGGTGCCGCCAGAGGCCTTGGTCTGGCAATGGCTAACTGGCTCGCAGAGCGTGGTGCCAACATCGGCCTTATCGACCTCGATTCACCAGAGCTTCATAAAGCAGCAGAACTCTGTCGTACAAAGGGCGTCAATGCCGTCGCATTACCAGCCAATGTTGCTGAAGAAGAGCAGGTGGAAGCGGCGGTCAAACAGGCCGCCGCCGAGCTTGGCCCGCTCAATGGCCTGGTTAACAATGCCGGCATTCTCCGGGATGGACTGCTGATCAAAACAAAAGATGGCAAGGTGACCGATAAGCTGTCCTACGACAAGTGGCAGTCCGTGATTAACGTCAACCTCACCGGCGTCTTTCTCTGTGGCCGGGAAGTGGCCGCCAGTATGGCTGAAAGCGGTTCTCAGGGCGTGATCGTGAATATTGCCAGCATCGCCAGAGAAGGTAACTTTGGCCAGAGCAACTACTCTGCTGCCAAAGCGGGTGTTTCCGCTATGACCGTTACCTGGTCAAAGGAACTGGCCAAATACGGCATCCGTTGTGCGGCTATTGCGCCCGGAGTGATTGAAACAGAAATGACCGGAAGTATGAAACCGGAAGCAAAAGCAAGACTGACCGCAGGCATTCCTGTTGGCAGAATGGGTACACCGGAAGAAATTGCAGAAACCGTGGGCTTTATTTTTGAAAATGACTACTACAATGGCCGTGTTTTGGAGCTGGATGGTGGGTTGAAGTTATAATGAAACAGGCTCTCCAGAATGATTCCGTAATTCTGGAGAGTTAAGTTGGCTATCAATCAAACGTCTTAAAAGCTCCCTCAGAAAAAAATTTTAAATAAACCAGCCCAGCCCTCCCTTTGATACCAAGGCATACTGAATAAATCCGAATTTTTTATAAAACTTTCGAGCCAGATGGTTATATAAGACAATGGTCATACCTCCTGAATATCCATTGAGCTGCCCTCCTCTATAAGAGGATTAGCGCTTCTAACACTTCTGAAACTTTCCACCCTCGAAAGCTCTTCAAAAGTCATTTCACCCTCTGCACCACCTACTCCTGACTGATCGACTCTGCCAGAATAAGCTGGGTTACTATGACAATCAACTTTCCCCTCTAGTGGCTTGTCAGTATTTTTCTGCGACTTGACATGTCTGTATATAGCTTTACTTGCCATAAATCCGGCCGCAATTCCTCCGGAAAGACATACCCCCACAACACCACCTTGAAAAGCTGCCAGCATACTGGAACAAACTTCGGCGACCGCGTCCTCTGTTGGAGACAGCAGGGGCGTGGGCGCACAGTCTGGACGAAGAATGACAGCTACATCCAGATCAAGTTTTATGTGTTTAGAAAGTTCGTCGCTAATGACATGACCTATTGTCTTAAACTCGCCCACTAGCAACCTGTCATTGATATATTCCTTGATAGTAAAAAGCCGTCTACCATCGACCTTTGATACAACTGAATCAAGCAATATTTTAGCATCCAGCATTTTCTGAAGCGAATCATAAAAACCCGGATT
Organism: Endozoicomonas sp.; assembly: GCF_031844845.1. Classification (GTDB taxonomy): domain Bacteria; phylum Pseudomonadota; class Gammaproteobacteria; order Pseudomonadales; family Endozoicomonadaceae; genus Endozoicomonas. The sequence goes on along the minus strand of NZ_JAVRMB020000193.1, from coordinate 4,484 downwards.
TACAGCTTTAACAGTCTCCGCCTGCGCGAATAAATCTGTTGTAGAACCTGAAGCTTCTTTAATATTGGTACCCAGTCCAAACACTTCTCCCACATGCGACCAATAGTCACCCACTGTTATCTGACCACAAGCGATAGTTTCATAATTGATAGGCACACAGGTAGAAGATAAAGCTCGCTTTATGTAGTCAGTTATAAGTTCTTTATTGGTAAACTCATCGTTTAGGAGGTGATCTAAATCCCGGAATGGTTCAGTACCATTCCGAGCCCCATGTAATGCCCTATCCATAAGATAATTGAATCCAGTTTTAATCGGTACATGATCCTCATATGAATTAACATTTGCCTTTATCATTCTGCTATCGCCTAACATAGCAAAGCCAGCCATTGCAACATCGCGATCATCCTTCATCAGACCATTAAGTGCGCGGACAGTATCATTGCCATTAGTATCAATTACATTAAGACTCCCGCCTAACTTTGCCAGCATTTTCTCTTTAAATGCAGCAAAACTTGGGTGACAGTATTCCGATATAAGTGGTTGCGCGTAACCGGTCACAGTAGAGACTGTGGCAGATGCGCACGGCACTATAAGCTCCATAATAGTGTAAGCAAGAGCTACCTTTTGCACTGCGCGAGATACAAGTGCTTTTAACAGATTAGGACAATGATCCACTGTATATTGTCCCCCCTTCTGCACAGAACCAGCAATCTGCTTGACCGGTTCAGGGCAAAGATCCACGGTACGACCACACCCTTTCTTCACAGAATCGCCAATTACCCTAACTGAGTCTTTTATTACATCTGTCGCCACTTTTGCAGGTCGATGTTTAATATCATAAGGGGCGAAACGATGGATTGACTGACGTCTCAATATGACAGGACCAATACGATCAGTATCCCTGTCCCCGCTTATATAGTTTCTGCAATCTTTGAGCAGGTTACTGACTGAACGACTTCCCGATTTTCCAGTGTCAGGCTTCAGATCATCAGGAGGATTATGATGCGTTGAAGAACCTTCCGATATGCCTGATGAAAGGTATGCATTATGGGGAACTGAAGCAGGAGATTGAGAATGAATTAAATTTGGCATACTACCTCTGAATAATATTGTCGTTTAATACAAACACACACTCTTTCAGCAATTTTTACTGCTCAATACCCCGGTCAGTTTTTTACGCAACAATTTCTGGGACTGTGGCTTTGCAGAGTATTTTCAGTAAGCTCTGTGTTACTCCAGACTTGCTATCAAATACCCTCCTTACACCTGCCCCTTATATATTGAGCTTTTGAAAAAAGGTCACAGCATTGCTGATAGAATCTATACGAGTAGACTTACAGAACACCAATTAGTTTCATAAATATAAATGATTATTATAATTATTCGTATTCGCTACTTGAAATAAACGTCAATCAACTTTTATTTCAACCAAAATCAATAGCGAGAATATCTCTGACCTGTCCATTCTGAAACATCCCATTGAGGAACATATCACCCAATAGCTGAAGCTTGGTATACTGATACCCTTCCCAACAACGACTTGCCTGAAACCAGACCCGTGCAAAAACTAAATGATCGTCAGGCTGAGGCCGTAAAATACATCGATACTCCCCTGCTGGTGCTGGCCGGGGCTGGCAGTGGTAAAACCAGTGTAATTACCACCAAAATTGCCTACCTGATTCAACAGTGCGGTATCAGTGCCCGCAATATTGTCGCGGTCACCTTCACCAACAAAGCCTCCCGTGAAATGAAAGCCCGGGTTGGAAAACTGGTCAAAGGTAAAGCCGCTTCAGGACTGACAGTTTCCACCTTCCATAACCTTGGCATGAACATTATTCGTCGGGAATACAAAATACTGGGCTATAAGCCCGGATTCTCGATTTTTGACCAGCAGGACGCCCGGTCACTGATTACCGACCTGATGCAACGGGATGCCTCTGCCGACGACAATGGCGTTGACCAGATTCAGCACTGCATCTCGAGCTGGAAAAATGACCTGATCACACCCGCTCAGGCACTGGAACAGGCACGACAGCCCTGGGAGCAAACCGCAGCGATTGTTTACGAACATTACAACCGTATGCTGAAAGCCTATAACTCGGTGGATTTTGATGACCTGATCATGAAGCCAGTTGAGTTATTCAGAAACTACCCGGAGGTTCAACAGCGCTGGCAGGAGAAAGTTCACTATATGCTTGTGGATGAGTATCAGGATACCAATGGCGCTCAGTATGAACTGGTGAAGCGACTGGTGGGTGACCGCCGCAAGCTGACCGTTGTGGGTGATGATGATCAGTCCATTTACGCCTGGCGAGGTGCAAAGCCCGAGAACCTGGCGCTGCTGAATGAAGATTATCCCAGTTTAAAAGTCATCAAACTGGAGCAGAATTACCGGTCGACCAGCCGAATATTGAAGGCAGCCAATACCCTGATTGCCAACAATCCCCATGTGTTTGAAAAATCACTCTGGAGTGATAAGGGTATAGGGGATGAGATTCGTGTCATCAAATGCCGTAATGACGAGATAGAGTGCGAACGGATCGCCACCGAAATCCTCACTCACAAACTGAGACATGAAAACAGCTATAAAGATTATGCCGTATTATACCGGGGTAATTTTCAGTCGCGCCTGCTGGAGTTAAAGCTGCAACATCATGGTATTCCGTACCACATTAATGGCGGCACCTCTTTCTTTGCCCGGTCAGAGGTCAAAGACATCATGGCCTATCTACGCCTGCTGATTAATCAGGATGATGACAATGCCTTCCTTCGGGTGGTCAACACGCCCAAGCGGGAAATTGGCCCATCCACCCTGGAAAAGCTGGGCAACTATGCCAACAAACATCACATCAGCATGTACAAAGCCTGTGAAGAAACGGCTCTGGAAGAAGGCCTGGCACCGCAATATGTCGAGAAACTGCGACGGTTTACCGGATGGATGGATAACGTATCGCGGCAACTGCAAACCAGTGAAGACCCCATGCAGGTGGTTCGTGAAATGATTGCCGATACGGATTATGAAAACTGGTTAATCCAACACTCTTCAACACCGATACAGGCTGAAAAACGCATGGCCAATGTCTGGTTTCTGGTGGAAGCGCTTCAGAAAACCCTTGAACGGGGTGATGAAGACAGTACGGTTGCGGACGCCATTGCCCGACTGATCCTCAGGGATATGCTGGAGCGTAATGAGGAAGAGGAAGATGTAGACCGGGTACAATTACTAACCCTGCACGCTTCCAAAGGCCTTGAGTACCCCCATGTATTCATGATGGGTATGGAAGAAGAGTTACTACCTCACCGAACCAGCATTGAAGAAGATAATATTGAAGAAGAACGACGACTGACTTATGTAGGCATCACCCGGGCCCGGAAGTCATTAACCATGACCATGGCCGGACAAAGAAAACAGTTTGGTGAGGTTATCGACACCATGCCCAGCCGTTTTCTGGATGAACTGCCCCAGGAAGACCTGGTGTACAGTGGCTTTGATGAGTCATCCCGGCAGGAAAATAAAAAAATGGCGGGTAAGATGGGCCTTGATGCCCTCTATAAGTCCATCGGAGCATAACTCCCTGGCACATGGTTTCATTGAAATTGACAGGTGACGCAGGTTGGGTCGAGCGAATGCGAGCCCCAACAAACTATCTGCAATCATCGGTAACATTGTTGAGGCTCATTCCGTTCGACCCAACCTTGTATGTCAAACCCATTGAAACCGTATACCAGGAGGCTATCCAACTAATCAGACTTTTTAATAACTGCTCGATCCGTTGGTAATAACCAGCGACGCTGTCCGGGTATCTATTTTCTAACAAACTTCCAGAACCGGCTATGTTGTGCTTAAAGGTTGAACGCAATATGGTGCCAATCACCTGTTGATTCTGGTCATTAAAAACAACACTATTAGGCTGATAAGAGGCTAAAATGCTCATTTTCAGGCCTCCTTGTACTTCAGTAAGCCAGTTAATTTGCACGATTATGACAATAAATCCCTTTCAACCCTTAAGCACAACATAGCCTCCAGAACCTGTTTCATGGGTTGCTTTTTCCAGTATTCTTTTTTCTTTGATCTATAATTAGCCACTGTCATTTCCCGGCCGGGATGATTCTTAACCTTGCATTTCCGTTACGCCTGTTTTCAAACACTGGATGAAACCGTAGATACCCGATAGATAGATTTTTTCGAAATTGTGTTCACGTAAATTCAAGAACGATGTTTTTTTCAAAAATGTTTTGTTCAAGAGAGTCGTCACTATGCAAAAAATCATCTCCCATGGCGTGCTGGCCTTTGCGGCCAGTACTGTCATAACGGCAGCCATTGCCTCACACCACAGTATGAGTTCGACCATGTGCCCGGAGAGCGAAGCGCCGGACCAGCGCATGAGTTCGACCATGTGCCCGGGGAGCGAAGCGCCGGACTACAGTACGAGTTCGACCATGCTCCCGGGGAGCGAAGCACCAGACCACAGTATGAGTTCGAC
>NZ_JAVRMB020000192.1:0-10079 GCF_031844845.1 Endozoicomonas sp. | reverse complement strand
TTCCAGCATTGAACGATCAGTTTTTTCAAGTTACTTCTATCGTTAAGTAAGCAGGAAACGATTTCGCTCTCCTGTTTACTCCGATCAGAATGACAACCTTTTATCAAATAATCCAGAAGTTTTCCTGCAGAATCAGTATCTGTTGAATCATTCATATTCAACATACCTGTTAAATAAAATTTGAATATAAGTTTTTGATCCTCAGTTAAAGCAATCTTTTCATCAAGTTTCTTTAAAAGCTTTTGATAAAATAATTTGAACTCCATCAAAGTTTTGGGTCTACCCTCATTCAGTAAGGCTTGGCGGAGATCCGTCGATTTACCTGTTGTTTTTTTACAGAAATTATTCGCATGCACATTTAGACGGGTAACAAAATCCTGACTCTTTAGCAGGATCGGTAATACATCCTTTACCGTAGAATTCCTGTCAGAAAAATTGCCCTGTATTTTCAAAGGCTTTCCAGAGGAATGCAGCTGATTGTATAGCGTCTCCAACGCGGTGACTTCTCTGGAACCCATAACACCTTGAGGAACAGTCTCATACCCTATCCGTCCACTAAAGAAAGCCTCTGTAATAATTCTGCTACATTCTGAAATATCCATGTCACACAAACCTCTTATTCTTTAAATTCAATAATTGGTGCCTTTTTGGTCAGGAATACGTCACAACTGCGTCTGAAGAGCAATTCCTGAAAGCAATTATTCACTCAATATTGAGACAATTTTGAGACAATTTCAGATAACAATAGTTCCCATCAGAATAAGATCCGTATAACTGATTATTCAGCTACAGGCTGGATAGCAGCCACTCCCGACGATTACACGACAACATCTATAACAGGTGCGTTGACGCACTCACATATAACAGGTGCGTTGACGCACTCACAATACTCTCAGAAAAAGAAAACCCTCAGCTATTTTCGCTGGATAAAAAATCGCTATCTCTACCCCTGAAACCCTGGCTATCTTTTGATGCTATGAAGTATCAAATGCCAGTTTCTGGGATTTAGATCCGTGTGCAATTGCCTTAAACAAGGAATCCCAACTATCAATCATCAAGGTAAGGAAAAAACTTGTTATCTTTTTCCATAATCGTTTTCGTGTTGGCTTCGCTGGTTTATTTAAAGCTTTTTGAAATTGTGGGCAAGCCAGTTCCTGAATCTGATCGAAAAGAAAAGCCAGGAATGTAAGGTAGGCGAAATTCGTAGCCAGGTGATATTCGCCATGACCATAGCTGTGCTCAAGTTGATAGCCTTGGTTCTTCAGGGTGTTAAACGTTTGATTCTCAATATGCCATCTACAACGACCTCCTCTCATGACGGATTCAACTGTCTTTTTGGTTAATTCAATATCGGTTACCCAACACCAGACATGCGAATTACCCGCTTTATCAATTTCAATATAATCCAGGACATTGACCTTCTCTGCATCATCCTGCAGATTCAGGGTCACATTATTTGCATAGCGGAATCTATGAGTTGTATTGTTATCTTTATCAACGATGGTATGGTGCTTAACTTCACCCTGCTCATAAAGCTCATTCATGGCCTCAATAAGCGACATATGATTGCCATCTTTTGCGACGATAATATAGTGCCAGCCATACTTCTTGATCAGAGCAATGGTGGGGTTATCAGCGTATAAGCCGTCGAGAAGAATGACTAGTTTTAATCGCGGGTGGTCGTGTTTTACCTGTGCTAGAAAACGTCGGATAGCCGCTTTTTCACAATCATTTTTTGTCGTGCCATCTTGTTTGCAAATGGCTTCGGGTGCTAAAGGAATCACGGTTTTCTGGTTTGGATGGACAATACACCCACCCATAATGTTGTGATAATAGGCTTCATTATTTTTACCTTCATTCATGATGCAACAGTCATCACAACGACAGGTTCCTGAATAAAAAAGACCAGTGCCATCAATAGGAAGGAGGTAATGGTCTTTTAGCTTTCCGTATTTGAATTCAAATCCTTTCAGGGCACCATTACGCTGAACAATGTTGAACAGTTCTTTGAAGGGTTTCTTAAGCTCGGTAGGATCTACAGGGTCAAGAACTTCTCTCATTCTTGTGTCAGAAGGTACTTTACCATCCTTAATATGATAGAGTTTTTCTAGATTATGGCAGCATACCTCGTCGAGTCTTTCCTCATCGAATGCTAACAGCGAATCACACTTTTGATGCATCATAGCAAAAGCAGATTTAGGAAAATTGGCGAATGGAATGGTACTCTGATTGCGACGGTGATCAGTTATTTTTTCAAAGCATTCAGAAACGGTTTTTATAAGATAAGTAGCACTGAATTGCCTGACTTTTTTCTGTATGGCAGTACCCATAAATTGATCCAACGACGATGATTTAGTAAAGATCAATTTTAGTCGATGAATTGTGCGGGTGAGTTTTTATTGCCTCCTCTGTATGCCGTGTGGCAGTGGGGCTCCAGAATTCATCGGAAATTGCTGGCTGGATAGTGGTCAATGCTTTTTCAACATTAAGAATGTTATTCAATGGCTTATGACGGATCGAATGTGATCCGAGCCTGTCAAGAAAGCTTTCCAATACAAAACCTCTGGAGCTCCCTGATAAACAAGAGCCCCAGAAAAACAACCACAAATAGCGGAAAGGCTGGGCAACCCAGCCTTTCCTTATTCCATCACAGCAACAGGAAAACCGTTGCCAGACTGAGAATCAAAGTACCGCCGTAACAGGCTACTTTAACACCCACACCCGGATGAAAACCCAAATCATGAGAACCGTGGTAAAGACGGTGAATACAGGCCCAGTAAGAAGGAACCAGTGCCACCATCAGCGCGATTTTACCAATCCAGCTTTCCAGAAAAAAAGCAGACATCCGTTCATAGGACAGTGCTTCCGCCGGAATAATACCCAAAGGCACTCCAATCCCAACCACAAATATAATGGCCGGAAAGAAAAAGGCGATCGTGGTACCACCGGCACCAAACAGACTCCATAACAGAGGTTCAATATGGCGTTTATTACTCATCATCACCTCTCCCTTAGAGTCCCATGGTGGCCGCAGCCAGAATAATCACTGAAACAACCGCAAGGCCAACGTACATCAGCTTATTAACGATATGATCCTTCACCAGCTTACGGATCTGCTGTGGCAGCACCCGTGGCGTCATATCAAAATAGGTCACCACATGGTAAATGGTCAGACCAAAGGTCACCACGGTGAACAGAATCATCAGCGGGTTTTCCTGCAGGGCCAGCCAGCTGTTCCAGGCATCTTCACCCCGCACCAGCTGTACCAGACCGGCAAACAGGTTCAAGGCATAAAGGCCATCAAAAAAACTGGAGGATTCCCGAACCATATAGTTACGATAGTAAGGATGATCCATAAACCAGGTACGCTTCATGGGGCGCACATAGGGACGACGACTCATCACTTATCTCCTTTGCGTGGCATCAGGAACGAGAGCGCCCAGTCCTGGGTACCCTGCAGCTTGTTCTGGTTGATAGCAGCCGCTGGATCCACGTTCTTCGGGCAGACCTCAGAACAGTAACCAACGAAAGTACAGGACCAGACACCATTCTTGCCCTGGATCACTTCGGTACGCTGGTCATAACCATCGTCACGGCTGTCCAGATTGTAACGATGGCCAAGGGCAATCACCGCAGGTCCGGCAAACAGTGGGTTCAGACCCATCTGTGGACAGGCTGAATAGCAGAGCATGCAGTTAATACACATGGAAAACTGCTTGTACAGACCCAGCTGCTGAGGTGTCTGTTTGTTAATGCCCTCTTCTACCGGCTTCGCCATGGCATTGATGATGTAGGGCTTAACCGATTCCAGTTTCTTGATGAAGTCTTCAGAGTCGATCACCAAATCCTTTTCAATAGGGAAATTGGCCAGCGGCTCAACCCGGATCGGGTTCGGGTAATAATCCCTCAGAAAGGTTTCACAGCCCAGCTTCGGTGTACCGTTGATCACCATGCCACAGCTGCCACACACGGCCATTCGGCAGGACCAGCGATAGGCAAGTGTAGAGTCCAGCTCATCCTTGATATGCTCAAGGGCGTCCAGCATGGACCAGTCTTCTACATAGGGAATGGTAAAAGTACCAAACGTCGGCTTGTCATCGGTTTCCGGGTTGTAGCGCAGAATCTCGATGGTTATTGTTTTATCACTCATGGCTCGTTACTTCCCCTCACCATTTTTCTCCGCAGCCTGCTTCTCGGCTGCTGCGCCATAGACACGCTCTTCAGGCTGAAAACGAGTCACATTGACATCTTCGTATTCCAGACGAGGCTTGGCATCACCATTTAAGAAAGTCACCGAGTGCTTCAGATATTTCTCATCATCACGGGCTTCGAAACCATCAATACGCTGGTGAGCACCACGGGATTCTTTACGCTCAACGCCACCGATTGCCATACATTCGGCAACCATCAGAGAGCTTTGCAGCTCAAAAGCCTGCAGCAGTTCGGTATTGAATACCTTGCTCTTGTCTTCTACCTTGACGTTCTTGAAACGCTCACGCAGCTCAGAGATCTTGTCCAAACCTGCCTGCATCTCTTCGCCAACCCGGTAAATACCAAAGTTGTCTTCCATGGTTTTCACCATTTCATGACGCAGATGGGAAGCTTTTTCGGTACCGTTAGCGTTGCGCAAACTTTCAATACGGGCCAGGTGTGCTTTCGCCTGATCAATCAGCGTGCCCTCATCAGACATCACATTCTGGCTGGCAAAGTCAGCAGCACTTTCACCGGCGACTTTACCGTAAACCACGGTTTCAGCCAGAGAGTTAGAGCCCAGACGGTTAGCGCCATGCATACCCACGCTGGCACACTCACCCGCAGCGAACAGGCCCGCAAGGTCGGTGGCACAATTGATATTGGTTCTGATACCACCCATGGTGTAGTGAACCGCAGGACGCACCGGAATGGGCTGGTGTACCGGATCAACACCCAGATAGTTTTTCGCCAGAGAGCAGATTAACGGCAACCGTTCCATAAGCTTCTGCTCACCCAGATGACGCAGATCCAGATGTACCGCATCACCCAGAGGGGTATCGATAGTCCGGCCTTTACGCTGTTCCTGCCAGAATGCCTGAGAAAGCTTATCCCGTGGACCCAGCTCCATGTATTTGTTTTTGGGCTGACCCACCGGTGTTTCCGGTCCGAGGCCATAGTCCTGCAGATAGCGGTAGCCATCCTTGTTCAGCAGGATACCGCCTTCACCACGACAACCTTCGGTCATCAGAATACCGGAACCGGGCAGACCCGTTGGGTGATACTGGACAAATTCCATATCACGCAAAGGCGCACCCGCTCTCAATGCTATGGCGTGACCATCACCGGTCACAATGGCGCCATTGGTGTTGAAACGGAAAATACGACCAGAGCCGCCTGTTGCCAGTACCACAGACTTGGCCAGAAACACTTTCGGCTCGCCGGTTTTAACTTCAATGGCCACAACGCCCTGAGCACGACCATCTTCCATAATCAGGTCAGTCGCAAAATATTCGTCGTAACGTTCAATCGAAGGGTGCTGGAGAGATGTCTGAAACAGGGTATGCAGCATGTGGAAGCCGGACTTGTCCGCAGCAAACCAGGTACGCTCGATTTTCATACCACCAAAAGCACGAACGTTAACGTTACCATCGTCCTTGCGGTTCCATGGGCAGCCCCAGTGCTCCAGACGGATCATCTCTTCCGTCGCGTGGGAGACAAAATAGTCCACCACATCCTGGTCACACAGCCAGTCACCACCAGCCACGGTGTCGACAAAATGATTTTCCAGAGAGTCATGGTCCTGAACCACACCAGCAGAACCACCTTCGGCTGCAACCGTGTGACTTCGCATGGGATAAACTTTGGAAATCAGTGCTACTTTCAGTTCAGGATTTTTTTCAGCAACGGCAATCGCAGCCCGAAGACCGGCGCCTCCGGCACCGACAATGACTACATCGGCCTTTATGACCTGCATACGCAAACCTCTATTGCCGCTCACCACTATCCCCTGAATGAGTCCAAACAGGGATAACCAGCGAACTGGCTAAATTGAATAATTAGAGAAGGGTTAAAAATCCAGGGATGGAGTTTATAGAACCCCAAAATTAAAGCCATTGACCTGGAACAAAAATAAATCAATATTTCGGAAAAACCATATTCTCAATACGCAGGAATAGGTACAAATACTACAGACAGCAGTATTTATTTTAAGATGTGCGGGTTCATTTTTTAATTAACAACTCCCTTCGCTTTCAGCACTTAATTTACGCAAGAAAACCTATAGCCTGGAAATAAGCTGAGATAAAATGACGATACAACCAAACAAGAAGCAGACAGACATCATAATCTTACCGCCCGGTGCCCTGAATGAATTCTTGTATTCTGTTTTTTTTCTGAGCACATAAACCATTGAGGTGGGTAGCAGTATTGCCAGTATTGCCAGGGCAATTGCCGCGTAGCCCAAAGCTGCAACAAAGCCATCCGGAAACATAATGGCAAAAATGACCGGGGGAATAAAAGTAACCAGAGCGGTTTGAAATCGATGAATTCGGGTATCTGCCCGTTGAAGCAGGTTCGCGAGATAATCAAATAGCCCCAAAGACACACCCAGCACTGAGGTTAACAATGCCAGATCAGAAAACAGATACAATATGGTGTGTATGTCATCATCACTGCTTAATGCAGCAATCAAACGTGCAGTAGCCCCTGATGATTTACTGATTTCCCATAGTGCTGCTTCCGGCAATACTCCCATGACTGCAATCAGCCAAAGTGTATACACGGTTAATGGGATCAATGTAGCCACCAAAAAAATGCGCGGGATATGTTCCAACTGCTTCTTCTGATAGATGATGATGCTGGGGATCCCTCCATGATATCCGAACGAAGTGAAAACAACGGGCAAAGCTGCCATCAGGGATAAGTATTCAACATTTTCCGTATGAACCATACTTTCATAACGCACTGATGGCGCCAGAGAGATCAGTACCAAAATAAAAGCCACAACCATCATGCTGAAAAAAACACGATTAACAAGATCCACAGCACGAGTGCTGTAATAGACAAAAACACCAGCAATCAGGGCAAACAGGATCACACACAATTGAGAGGAAGCCTCAGGAATAGCAACCTGAACAAACTGTGCCAGTAAAGAGCCACCTCCCGAAAAATAAGCGGACATCAATGCATAAAACAGGCCAAGAGGCGCAATAGCAGAGAGAACTTTACCCATCCGCCCCAACGTTCTGCTCGCCATTGTGTACAAGTTACAACCGGGCTTGATGGCTACATTTGCCTCAAAAGCATACAGAGCAGAAATAACGGCAAAGAACGCAGTCACCAGAAAGAGAATGATGACCGGTATCAGGCCGGTACTCGCTGATACCAATGGCAATGCCAGCATGCCTGCGCCTATTGCCGTTCCAGCCAAAATCAACGCACTGCCAATTAGGGAGGAACGACTGGATTCAGACATAAGTGAACACCCTCACTAATTATAAATTCCAGTGATAAAGATAGGGTAATTAAAAGAAGATGCTTACCAATTATGTCCCTGAAGACAAAGTGACCATTCGATGCTGGCTTCGCATTTATAATTTTCGAGCAGAATTGGCCAACCTTTCCGGGGGGGGGGGAACAATTAAGTACCAGGAGCCACAGAAAACCATATGGAAGGATACTTAGGAACTGTCCTTTAATAACGCCCCCATTTCACGCTGCCCGAAAAATCCGGATCCGCTTGTGCTTTTGCGGGCAACGGACAGCGGGTAGCGGACAACGGCCTTAAGGGGTCTTATTGGCTATTTCAGCCTCTCTGGTGCGTGCACCTATCGATTTAAGACTATCAAATCGTTTTTGCAGTGCCATCAGCTGAACATTTACGCTGGCATCAACAACACCAATCTCACTTTCCATAATACAGTCACCTGCGGACAACCGTGGATCAGCGACAAGATCAAGGAAGCCAACGCCTTTGTACTCTGCCAGTATCATGTTCAGACGTGCCTGAACCGCACTGTACTGTGCAGGGGGAATGCGAATGGTTACGTGCTTTTCATTGCGAACATGTTGAAGGGCGTTTTTTACCAGGCTGATGGCCAGCTCTTCCTGATTGAATTCGCCAATGATCTTTTTAACGCCGGACAGCAGAATATTGGCCAGCGTGTCCTCTATATCAGACAAATAGTTGATCGTCCTGCTGACCACTTTCAACATATGCTCAGTCTGTTCTGCCTTACTTTCCGCAATACCGTCCTGATACCCCCGCTTTTTTTCATGTTCATAAGCTTTGCGGGCTTCCTCAACAATGCCCTCTGCCTGCTGCTGGGCAGCCTTAATAATTTCCTGGGCCTCAAGATAAACGACGTAATCATCCGCCTTAAGGACTCTGCAGTTTGGATCCAGTTCAAGCCGGACATTATTCAGGATAACAGGTGCCGCCACTGTCGATTCACCTCTTTATGAGTTTTTACCAGTAACTTCACACACTGAGACTGACTTAACCCTCCCGCTCCCGGAGAGCCAAGTGTCTTCTTCCAGCTACTGGGCATTTTTAAAATAAGCCTTTGTCGAAATGCACCCGGTAAATCAGAAAACGCCGTGGCAATCACCTGCTGACCATTGGCAACCAGATAAGCTTTAAATCGTTCAAGATGCTTCCAGTCAATTAATAGACTGGGTCCAGCCTGTTCTGATGCCCTGCTGATAAACTGTGCCTTTTTCACAGCAAACCGATAGGCCTCATCACCCAGACACTTTTGTAATGCAATACGTTCATCTCTACGTATGACTGAACGAATCGTACCTTCATTCAATACCAACCCAAGATAAAAGGCTAAACGTTCAATTTCTTCAGCACCGGCAAATACGATCCGCTTATCCAGGCGGCCAAAGTCATAGTCATAATTATTCGCAATGCCAAATTTGCTCAGTAAATAACTGGAAAGATTAAACTGTGCAGGCTCACTGGACTTAAGCCCTTTAAGCAACCTGAAATTATCATCCGATTTCAACCAGCTCAGATGAACATAACGAATGGGAAAAAGGTTGAACTCAACCATATGACTGAACAGGCTCACTCCATTATATTCCTTAAAAACATTATTACTGTTCATTCGTCACTTCGCTCTTACCATGCATTACATGATGAAAATGGACTCTTTTTACTGACTATCAGGGCCTTTTTTCCTATTCTTTTTTTTCTTCTTCTGCTCCATCATCCAATAGAAATAGCCACAAGCACCGAGTGCTACTACCAGCAAAAGCAGTAAAGAGTAAACAACCAGTCTGAGGACACCTGCAGAGTTAGGTTTAACATCAACAAATAGCACAGTTTCTGTCGAAGGCCTGGCAAAGCTTCCGGAATTCAAACGCGTGGCAGGAAATAATGAAACCGAGATTTTTTCCAGTGAAAGGCCTTCTATACTGTTGGCCACCAGCGTTTTCACTTTGGGAATTAAACCGGCAAGCTCCAGGTCGGGCGTATATTTGATGAACACAGAAGCAGATGAAGGGTAGTTTACATCCGTCAGACTGTCCTGTTCCTGTGGCAACACAACGTGAACCCGGGCTATTAGCACTCCATCAATCTTTGACAGCGTTGCGGACAGCTCCTGAGACATTGAGTAGGTATAACGGGCTCTTTCTTCCGTAGGCGATGAGATCAGCCCATCTTTAGGAAAAATGTCACCAATCGATGAATACTTCTCTTTTGGAAAGCCAAGGCTGTTCAATACATTAACGGCTCTTGAAACATCGCCCCCATCGATCATGATGGTAACCACTTTATCTTTATCCACCATCTTTTTACTGGGGATATCATTATCGATGAGAATAGCAAGCATTTCATTGCCTTCTCTCTCATCAAGCCCGGAATAAAGTTCAACTTTACAACCCAGCAAAAACAGGCTGATGATAAACAGCAGTGTATATCTATAACTTTGGACAAACCCCTGTTTCATGACGAGGCAACCTTATGGTCGTTTAAATGTAGTGTGCTCTTACTTTTAACGGCCAGCTGCTGAAAAAAATTATGATTTCCAGAATATAGTTTTCAGAGGGATGACTCAGAAGGGGAACTGAAGGAAAACCCTCAGGTTTTCCTTCAG
>NZ_JAVRMB020000191.1:0-9015 GCF_031844845.1 Endozoicomonas sp. | reverse complement strand
GACGTCACACTCATTGGTTAATCAGTGGCGTCAGAATATCACTTGAGGGGAGTCCGTCAGGCATCTCCATCCCCCATAGAGTGGGCATGAGGTATAAACCACGTCCAGCCGTAAATAAGTCAGCCGTATAAACGGTCGTTTTTTCCGTGTTATTGGGTGCTACGTCGAGACCGGCTCATATCGAAGCTGACCTGCCCGGCTATTGACGCCCTCTGGAAACTGACCTTTAATAACATATACGTTATTATAAAAGAGCCAGACCGATGAAACCTGCAGTAAGGCGAAAGGCTCGGGAGTATCTCCGTGACGATGGCTCAGCGCCATTTGCCAGCTGGCTCAAGGGATTGAGGGATGCTCGCGCCAAGGCCAGGATGGTGAAGGGTGGTGAAATCGGTCAACAAGATGCAGACCGGTAACTTTGGTGACCATAAATCCGTGGGTGAAGGCGTTATGGAGTACCGGATTGATTACGGTCCCGGCTATCGCCTTTATTACGCACTGGACGGCGATGAGCTGATTATTTTGTTTTGCGGTGGCGATAAATCTTCGCAGCCAGCGGATATCCGGCAAGCCAAAGGTTTCTGGAACGATTACCATCAACGCAGAAAAAACGGTTACTGACCAGGAGACATCATGCCATTAACTCGTGAATTTAAAGAGACCGTCGTGGAGCTGGCCCGGGATCGTGAGTTTCGGGTGCAGTTACTTCGGGAGGCGGTAGAGAGTTATCTGATGGAGGCGGATGTGGCTACAGGGAATCTGCTGATTCGTGATTACCTGAACGCCACCCAGTCTTTTGATGAGGTGGCCGTTGATCTCAAGCTCCAGGTGTCGAGCCTGCGACGGATGTTAAGCGAACAGGGTAATGCCCGCTCCCGCAATATGTTCGGTGTGATTCACGCCTGTTTGAAGCGGGAAGGGCTGGATAGTCTGCAGGCGTTGTTGGCGGCTTGAGGCATTTTGCACATCATCATAATGGAATCAACTCGCAAGCGAACCGACCTACCCGGCTTAGGAAGCTTTAACAGAGAGCTTTAACAGGAGCTTCAGGCGGGCAGAGAACAGGGAGAGAACAGGCTCGAGAGAACAGGACATCCACAAAAATATCCATACTATTCTCATGGATAAATTTATGGATGTCCTGTTCTTGTTTGTTCTTGTTTATAACCGGGCTGCTGGCGGGATTGAGTTTATGGTGATGACCTGAGACGGCGGCTATGGTGCCGTTCATGTTATAAGGCGTGTTTCGTAACCACTTCTACATTTTTCAGTCTCCCGGATTCCGTTGGGACTGAGCCTGTGCACAAGCTCAGGGTTAGCGGTGCCCGGGTTTTGGATACGTTATTCTTTCCGCTTGCCTTCAATTAACCCGGCTCTTTCTATCCGGCTTCGAGAGTATATCCCTGGCGGCTTCCAGTGCGGCGAACTCATCGGTAAACCAGCCTACACATCTTTCTGTACCAATAGGTGTGCCGGATTCATCAACAGGCTGGTAATCAATCCACCATCGCTCCTCAGGCCGGGGGTCGTTGAAAATAAAAACGTATTTCATATCGCCCCGGTCAGTAATGGAGACTTTTGCCCAATGGTCTTTAGTGACAGGGCAGCTATCTTCCATTAGAAAAACATAGGTAGGCTTGCCCAGGTGGAACTGGATGTATTGAAACGCTTTCATTTTGCCAAATGTCTGGAGAGCCAGTTCTATATTCTCATCCATAAGCTGTTGAGGAATATTCTTACCATCAGCCCGGTATATGCCATCCAGTGACTGTTTATTAAATGAAGTAAGGTTCATAGCCAATAGTCCATTAAAGGTTATTATTTTAATAATTTGACCGATCGAACATGATTTAGTTCAAATTTTCCTCTGTCTGCCCGGTTCATGGGCTTTGTGGGTGATGTCCGGATTCGGTTTGGGAGGTATCCTTTCTTCGATTCAGAATCGGGACTTCGCTCGTTCTGAGCCTGTCGAAGGACCCATAGGGCCTAAAGGCGTAAGCTCGGGCCATGATAGATCGTGCCAGGCACCCTTCGACTCCGCTCAGGATGAACGGAGATTGAGTTCAAAATGTGGAAGTTATTTCAGGACAGTTTCTTAGTTACTGATGTTACGCACTTTACTCGCCGCCGTACGTAGGTTGGGTCAAGCGGAGCGCGCCCCAACATTTGTCGCAATTGAGCGTCTGTTTTCCATGGCTGTTTTGTGCTGGAAAATATTTTTAACACTCTCAGGTACGTCTTGGCTGATGGAGGTGTTGGGGCTCGCATTCGCTCGACCCAACCTGCGCTACCGTCAGGCTTTCATTTTTTCCAGCGCGTTGGTGTGCACCACACTGTTGTCACTGCCAAATGGATTAGCCACATAATCATCGGCCTGGTGATCGTTTTCCCAGTCAGCACCATCCAGCAGATAACGGAAGTGGAAGGTCTTGTTTTTGGGCAGCTTTACTTTTGCCCGAAAGGTTTTTTCCTTTTTATGGTATTTCATGGTCACCGGCTGCCACTGGTTGAAATCGGCGACCAGCGATACCGATTGAACACCGTTTTGGGCGAACTCAAAGGTTACTTCGGTTTCCGCTGTTTTCTTGATGATCTTTTTCTTCAGCATGGTAAATCCTAAAGGTTGTCAACGGTTCAGCACCCTCAAGGTACAACGAAACGGAGGGTTGGACAATCCTCGTTTTATCCACAATTTTGGGGGATAAGGATGTGAATATTGGGGTTGAAAACCTGTGTGTAATTATCCGGGGTGTTGGTGTTCGTCACTGGTTATTCGTGTTTGTTTTTGTTGGTAATTGGTAAGGCTGTTCAGTGAACCGGCTACTAAGGATTAGTCACGAAATATTCCCTGTTTTTTGCCACGGAGGCACAGAGAAAAGAAAAGCTTTTAAAAAAGGGTTTTCATTTAATTACAACTTAATACGAAAAAAGAAGAACCAAAAAAAAGGCCAGATAATCATCTGGCCTTTATTGACAGAACCTGATGTCAGGCGCCGGATAACTCAAGGTCGACAGACTGCTCTTCTGCCTTGCTCATTTCCAGCATTTTTTTGATCGCAAATGAAGCGATAAAGGCTACTGCTACCATCACAACCGCCAGTATGGTCAGCATGTTGAAGTACTCTCCGTAAACATTCTGAACAATCTCCTGAGTAATCTTCTGGCCCTTTTCAAGGGCAATGGAGGTAGAGAAAACCGCGCCCACAATACCACTGAGGGCAATGGCTACCGAGAACAGGGATACGGAAAAGTTCTCAATATGTTTTGGTGCTACCGACAGGATAAACGCCACCACCATACTACCCACCACGACTTCAGCAAATGCCTGGAAGAAGTGAATAACCAGGAATACCTCAGGTCGGATAATCACATCGCTGCCAATACCTTTGGTTGCAGCGGCCAGAATACCAAAGGCCGCAGCGGTTAGAATAAAGGCAAAACCAATTTTGGTCGCGGTGCTGAACGAGATGCCTCGCTTTTCAAGGGAGGAGAACAGTAGGGCAATCAGCGGGCCTGCCACCATGCACCACAGCGGGTTCATGGCCATGGACGCTTCCGGAGCAATGGGAATGATGCCAAACAGATCCCCTCGCATGGTGTGAATGCTCACCATGGTCATGGAGGTCATCATTTGACCGTAGTAAACAAAGAAGGCAGTGGTCAGGGCGGTCATAATCAGTATGGTGCCCATTTTCAGTGCTTCTGCCCGGGTTGCCTTAAACATCAGGCTGACAAAGTAGCCTATAGCGGCAAGGCCAACGGCATAAACAATGTTCTGGCCGATGTCCATGTTGGAGAACATGAAGAAAACCAGTCCGATCATCCCGGCGGATATTGTGCCAAAAGCAAGCCAGTTTTTAGTGCTGACCGGTTGCTGATCCTTTTCGGTGGCAACATTGACCAGGGGTTTGCGGGATACCAGCAGAATGACAACGGCCACAAAAGCCATAGCCGCCGACAGTACAAAGCTGCCATTAAAGCCAATCACCAAAACAAGCATCGGGAACAGGTATTGCCCGAAAAAAGCACCAATGTTGTTCACTGAGTAGTTAACGGGATAACCATTCTCAAAGTCCTCTGCAGACTTGAAGGTGCGCTTGTAAAGGCTTGGGTAGGATGGGGACATCAGACCACGGGCATAGCTGGCCAGCGCGATACCCACCAGGCTCAGGGGGACGTTGCTGGCAGAAGCGCCGGCTACCAGAAGAATATAACCCAGTGTGAAGCCTGCGTAGCTGAAGGTCAGCGAACGATAGGCTCCCAGGAATTTATCGGCAATAACGCCGCCGGCAATGGCAAACAGCGGGCCGATGGAAGAGAAGGCACCCACCACCATCATGGTATCGGCTTCGTTATAGCCCAGGTCTTCCAGGAAATATCGGGTCAGGATTACCATCACGCCGTAGAACGATAAGCCAAACATCATCTGGCAAACCATCATCGATTTATTGAGTCTATTCCACATACAGCTACTCATTTCTAATTGGTTGTAAGGTGCGGTGTTTCTTCCAGGCATCCAGATACTGATGTCACTGAGAAATGGTTACGCCACTGAATCTTTTACTGTTCGGCTGTCGTTCAAACCGGGTAAATCATGATCACCTCTTTGAGGCGCCGGCCGGCTGATATAAAACAGCTGATAACAACAACCATCGTTCTGGCTTGATTATTCTGGTGCGTTTAGCTTTGGGTATAAAAGCTGTAATGGATTTATTTAGTAAGGTTCAGGAAGCCAATATAGGGCGTCAGCGTTAACTAAGCAGTGTGGAGAAATACTTAAAAATCGTCTTCTATTTAGAGTAAAACCCTGTGGCTATTAGAAGAAGTAACAGGAAATATAGAAGCTGGTTATCCGTTCCCGGAGTGATTTCGGATGATGGCATAATTCTTTATCTTTTCCCGTAACCATTGATGGGCAGGGCTGAAGTCCATTCTTGAATGCCAGATCATCAAATGTTCCACAGGCCGGGTTTCAAAGGGTTGTTCAATTACCTGTAAATTAAATAGCTGGGCGTATTGGGAGGCCAGTTTACGAGCGGTGCTGCCAATGCAGTCAGAGCCGGAAATCAGGGCAAACATGGCGATCAGAGAGTCACATTCAGTACTGATTTTTCGCGGCTTTAACGGTTTTTTTGTGAAATAGTCGGCAGCGTACATCTTGGCCCGACGAATACGCATGGTGATGTGTTTTTCCTGGTAATACTGCTGCTCAGTCAGTGTCTGATGAATCCGTGGATGATCTTTCCTTGCCACAATAACAATCTCATCCTGAATGACCGCGTGACTTTTATAGGAAGGACTTAATTGCACAATGGCGTCCAGTGCCAGATCGGCTTTCTGCAAGCTGAGTTCCTGCAGCAGGTCATCTTCATTGCCGGGGGCAGTGACAAACTCAACGGTTACATTTCCCATACCACTGTCGTGTTCTATCCGGGGGTGAAAATAAAGTAATGCCATTTCGTTGCAGAGCACACGGAAGGTTCTTGGTTGCCCGGAATCAAACTGTTTGATGTTGCTGATGGCGTTGCTGACATTGCTTAATGCCGGCGATATGTCACTGGCCAGTTGCACCGCTGTATGGGTTGGCGAAATACCCCGTCCTTCTCTGACAAACAATTCGGCACCCAGCTGCTGTTGCAAGCGTTTAAGGGCACCACTGACACCGGGTTGAGTCATGTTCAGCGCGTCTGCCGCCAGGGTGATTGACCCCAGACGATAGACCTCCAGAAAGACCGATAACAGGTTCAGGTCCAGGGGTGTGTCGGTTTTTATAATCACAATACATAACCATTCGTGATGTTTTGTATAAACGATACTTTATTTTTTGCTATGTGTCTTATCCGTAAACTGAGCCTCATCAAAACGTATTAATTTAAAAATAATTGTTTTACATCGAGGCACTTATGAAAACGCTGATGCATAGTAAAAAAACCATTCTTGCCCTGGCCCTGGCCATCGCTCTTCCAGCCGGGGCGGCCAATCAGGTTAATGGAGAACTGACGGTTCAGGGCAAGCCTGCCAGTACTCAGACCATTGCGATCAATAATGCGTTAAGTGAGACCTTAAACTGGCAGGATCGTGATGCCTTTGAGCGTAATGAGAAAGGATTGATCGTGCCCCTTGATGCGGCCACCGCCAATATCATGAGGAACAGTTACGATTTTATCAGTCAGGATAAAATAGCAGACAGTGTTAATCCATCTCTGTATCGACAGGCTCAGGTCAACAATACGGCAGCGGGTTTGTATGAAGTGCGCGACGGCATTTATCAGGTGCGTGGAACCGATTTATCCAATATCACCTTTATTCGCGGTAAAACCGGCTGGATTGTTTACGATGTATTGCTAACCAGGCAGGCGTCTGAACGCTCCACACAATTCTTCTTCGATAATGTCCCCGAGGGCGGCGATCTGCCCATTGTGGCGATGATTTACTCCCATAGCCATGCTGACCACTTTGGTGGTGCCCGTGCCATTCAGGACCGTTTTCCTGATGTCAAAGTCTATGGTCCCAACAATGTCACGAAAGAAACCGTCGATGAAAATGTCCTGGCAGGTAATGCCATGTCGCGCCGGGCTGCTTATCAATACGGTGCAACCCTGGGTGCTAATGACCGGGGCATTGTCGATGCGGGGCTGGGTAAGGGCATGTCCACCAGTTCACCAGCATACGGCAAAGGTGAGATAACCTATGTGGTGCCGGATTATACCTTTAACAGTGATGGTAAGTATGAACGATATATCGTCGATGGCCTGGAGATGGTGTTTATTGATACCTCCGGCACTGAAGCGCCTTCCGGTATGTCGACGTTTATTCCGTCAATGAATGCCCTGTGGACCGGGGAGATAATGTATCAAGGCATGCACAATATCTACACGCTGCGTGGCGCAAAAGTCCGTGATGCGTTGCAGTGGTCAAAAGATATTAACGAGATGATTAATACCTGGGGGAGCGATATCAATGTGTTGTTTGGTGCTCACTCATCACCCGTCTGGGGTAATGACGATGTACTGGACTTCATGAAGTTGCAGCGTGATAACTACGGTTTTATCCATAACCAGACCCTGCGTCTGGCGAACAATGGCGTGGTACTTCAGGATATTGGTGACGCGGTGCTTGAGGTGTTGCCGGAGTCCATCCAGCAGGCCTGGCACACCAACGGTTACCACGGCTCGTACAGCCATAACGCCAAAGCAGTTTACAATATGTACCTGGGTTATTTCGATATGAATCCGGCGAACCTGAACCCGCTGCCAGTCAAGCAGGAAGCCACCAGGATGGTTAGATACATGGGCGGCAGTGAAGCGGTTTTCCAACTGGCCCAGGCGGATTATGAAAAAGGTGAATACCGTTTTGTTGCCACCATTATGGACAAGGTGGTTCAGGCAGAACCGGACAATAAAGAGGCTCGTCAGCTATTGGCGGATACCTATGAGCAGCTGGGTTACCAGTCAGAAACCATGGGATGGCGCAATACCTACCTGACCGGTGCCCAGGAATTACGGATTGGCACATTGCCAGGGAATCCGAAATCAGCATCACCGGATGTGCTGTCAGAAATGTCGATCACCAATTTGCTGGATTACATGGCGGTGAAAGTGGACTCAACCATTGCACAGTACCTGCCGTTTACCATGAATGTGGTGGTGCCTGATCTTGATGAAGTTCATTTTGTCGAGATGTCCAACGGTAATCTGAGCAATGGTCTGGTTGATGGCGTGCGGGAAGCCGATGCCACGCTTTACATCAATAAAGCGGACGTTACCCGGATGTTGCTGGGGAAGACTACCCTCGCTGAGCTCTTTGAGAGTCGTCAGGCTGGTTTGAAAGGGGATGCCAGCGTGCTGGATAACTTGAAAAAAGCATCCGTGGAATTTGATGCCACCTTTGAGATCGTTCCCCGGCCTAAGCAGGGTCAGGAAGTAGACGCCCACCTTTACCTCCAGAGCTAAACCGCGACACCACGCCTTTTATACTGGTTATGCAGCGGGCTATAAGCCCGCTGTCTTTTAATTACTCCCTAAGTAGATAATTATGTTTATAAAAACATCACGGGCTTTTGCTGCCCTGCCGTTTGCCCTGTTAGGAATGATGCTGCCCCATACCGCTATGGCTGTTTCAGAACCTGTTGAAGAGAAAGAACTTCAGGATATGTCAGACCCCACTGCCGTTTATACCCAGATGGGTGCAGGTATCACCAATCAGGGATTGAATGTAAAGATTGGCCAGACCTACGACACTAAAGACCCGGATACTGTGGCTATGAATATCATTGAAATTCAGGGGTTTATGGGGGACAGTCTGGGCCTTGATGGCAATGACTCCATTAATTCTATGCGTTATCGCAATTTCAGTCTTGATACCACCACCGGTCGAGGGGCTCAAATTGATATCAATTGGGATTTCAATAGTGATATGGGTAGTGCGTCGTACAGTTTTATGCAGGCATTACCAAAGTGGGGCGCCGTTCAATTCTTTCCACTGGCTGGTGTCGGTATCACGGTTCGGGACACGGCTAAAATCATTGACCAGCAAGATCCGGATTTTGGCAGTGCCGGTTACGCCATTCCATCCAGCTTTGCAGTGATTGGCACCTACACTAAAATTGTAATTACCGAAAAGATCTGGCTTAACTACAATCCCATGTACGTGAAAACGCTCAACAGTAATGACAGAGTGAGTGATTTGTCCGATGGTTTTCAGCATGAAATTGCCGCCAGTTATCAGATTAATCCAAGGCAGAATGTGCGATGGTTTGCCAACTACAGCGATACGGACTCAAATGTCGATAATGACTGGGACTGGCGGTTAGAGTTTAATCATCAGTTTTAGGGAAGTGACATTGTAGAAAATATTACCCAACCATACCCGCCTGCGAGGCTGTCGCAAAACCCACCAGAAACCTCGTTCCCACGCTCTGCGTGGGAATGCATAGCCAACCACAGGAATCGCGTCTGTGGTTGGGTCCTGGCGCTACCACGCAGAGCGTGGGAGCGAGGAGGGTTTTGCGACAAC
>NZ_JAVRMB020000190.1:0-20116 GCF_031844845.1 Endozoicomonas sp. | reverse complement strand
TCCAACCGGCGATGGTGCCGATCAGCGAGCCGCTATCATACAGCGACCGATTTCGTTGTCAAGCGATCGTTTTTCCGTAGAAGAAAGAAGCTTTCCAACTCACTGACGTTGCCGCTCGGGCCGTGTCAGTGGAGGCGCATATTACCGCACCCCGTTGATTTGTCAATCGGCTATTTTCTAACCGTTTTCCAAACCGTTCTTCCCGGTCAGCAATGAACTTTCGTTTCGCTGTCCCGACATGTGTCGTGGAAGAGGAGCGCATTCTATAGAGATTTTGACTTTAATCAATAAGCGACAGGTGTTTTACGTAGAATCACCTACAACAACACCTTTTATATATAAAGGAAGGACTAAATAAAGAAGTGAAAAAGAGACGGAAGAAGAGCGCTCTATTCGAGGTTGTCACAACAGGTCTTAAATGTTGATTTATACAGCGAAGCCGGGAGTCCATCGTGAACAGTGGTCCCCCGCCTTCGCGGGGATGACGGTTACGTGTTAACTGACCCTTTTGCGACACCCTCTATTCATGGGAGTTCTAAAGAATTAACAGCACTTATTTAATGTGCTCAAGAACGCCATCAAGTTCATCAAGGCTATTGTAGGAAATCACCACCTTTCCTTTTCCTTTAGCGTTGCACTGAATCGCAACACGCGCACCCACCTTTTCAGAAAGCTCATCTTCAAGCTGCTTTATATTAGGATCAAGGCGCTTCACGGTTTTGGCGCCTTTCTCCTTTTCCTGCTGAATTCTGCGTACCAGTGATTCTGTCTGACGAACCGATAATCCTTTGCCCGTTACGGTTCTTGCTACTTCCAACTGATCCAGTTCACCCAGAGACAGCAAAGCCCGGGCATGTCCCATTTCAAGATCGCCATACTCCAGCATTTTCTTTACTTCAGGATTAAGCGACATCAGTCGTAATATATTAGCAACAGCTGCCCTGGACTTACCAACCGCCTGAGCTACTTCCTGCTGGGTTAACTCAAACTCTTTCTGAAGTCTGGAAAGCGCAATGGCTTCTTCAATCGGATTCAGATCTTCACGCTGGATGTTCTCAATCAACGCTATGGCAATGGCCGCTTCATCCGGCACATCACGAATCAGGGCAGGCACTTTAGCAAGACCGGCCAGTTGTGCTGCGCGCCAGCGTCGTTCACCGGCGATGATCTCATAGCGGTTCTGCCCGAGCGGACGAACCACTATCGGCTGCAGGATGCCCTGCTCTTTAATGCTTGCTGCCAACTCTTCCAGGGCATCAGAGTGCATGTCTCGGCGAGGCTGATACTTGCCACGAACCAGAAATTCGACAGGCAGTTCTTTCATCACCCCATCCATAGACTCCTTGACCAGGGAAGGTCCGGACAAGTCATTGGATAGAGAGCCTGGTAACCTGGCACTGCCCAGCAGCGCATTCAAATTAGTTCCGAGACGTTGTTTCGCCATCTGTTATTGAGTTCCTGTTTTTTCGGGGCTGCGAGCACCTTTAATATCATGCCTTTTAACCAACTCCCCTGCCAACGCCAGATAAGCGACAGCACCCCGGGAATTCCTGTCATAGGCCAACACCGGTTTACCGTGGCTCGGTGCTTCCGCAAGCCGCACATTGCGAGGAATAACGGTTCGATAGACCTGATCACCGAAATGCTTGATGAGCTGTCTGGATACTTCCGTGGTCAGCGTCATCCTCGGGTCGTACATGGTTCGCAGCAAACCTTCAATGTGCAAGTCGGGGTTGATGGTTTCCCTGAGACCGGCAATAGTGTCCATCAGGGCTGTCAGACCTTCCAGTGCATAGTATTCACACTGCATGGGAATAATGACACCACGGGCAGCGACCATGGCATTGATAGTTAACATGTTCAGGGATGGCGGACAGTCAATCATGATGAAGTCATATTGGTCGGCCACTGTCGCCAGGGCATCCTTGAGCCGGGTCTCCTTGTGATCCATCGCCATCAGCTCAACTTCAGCGGCCGTCAGATCCGCATTGGCACCCAGAACATCATAGCCACCATACAGGGATGGAAAAATGGCCTGACTGATATCACAGCGCCCCGTCAGCACATGGTAGACGGACCATTGCTGATCATGCTTGTCGATACCGCTTCCCATAGTGGCGTTACCCTGGGGATCGATATCGATCAGTAATACCCGCTGCTTGCTGGCTGCCAGAGAAGCTGAAAGGTTAACGCAAGACGTCGTTTTACCAACTCCACCTTTCTGATTGGTTACCGCTATAATTTTAACCACTGCCGTTTAATACCATTTAATGCCTGTTACGCAAAATAACCAGATGACGATCGCCTTCTGTGCCCGGGACATTCAGGGGTTCACAGCCAACAAGTTCAATTTCATGACGATCCATCAATTCCTTTAATTCTTCTTCAGGATATAGCCCTTTCATGGCCAGATAAACACCTGAAGGTGATAATAAGTGTTTTGTGCCATCAACCATGTTAACTAATGAGCTGAATGCCCTGGAAGTAATGGCATCAAATGGTTCCTCCACTTTAAAGCTTTCTACCCGGGCATTGGCAACCTCAAGGTTGTCCAGCTGAAGATCCAGCTTTGCCTGAAGCATAAACCGGGTTTTCTTGCCATTACTGTCCAGTGTCGTAAATTTTTTACCCGGATATATAATAGCCAGAACAACGCCTGGCAGCCCGGGACCAGAGCCAACATCCAGAATCGTATCACCTGATATGTGTGGAACAATGCTCAGGCTATCAATGATATGACGGAAAACCATCTCTCCGGGATTACGGATAGCAGTCAGGTTGTAGGCTTTATTCCACTTATCCAGCAGCAGAACATAGCGGGTCAGCAGGTCAGCCTGAGTCTCTGATAAATCAAGGCTCAACGATTTTGCACCCTGACAAATATCGTTCCGCAGTGTTTTAGCCAGTGGGTTGTCTAGAGAGTTGTCTATTAATGATGATTGAGAAACGTTCATTGATTCCTTCGCCAGCAGCCTGTGGACTTTATTGAGCCCTGCTGCGGTTACGCTAAGCGATCCAAACACTCTTGGACAGCATTACTGATGGCATATTTATAGATAACCAATCAGTCTATTTCATAACTTTAATAAAATCGACGCAATCATTGATCAAAACCTGCGATATATAAAGTAGGTACTATTTCAAGTTTTAAATGCAGCCTTTACTGCTGTTAAAAAGTACGAGGGTATTAAGAAAATGACTAATAATAATATTTCGAAAAATGGATTCAGCGTTGGCAACAGACCCGTTGAGGCCATTGTGACTCAACAGGCAGGTCCGTCCAGATATTGTTATCTGATAGCGGGTACTCATGGTGATGAGCCTGAAGGTATCTACGTTCTTGAACAGATAATGCATTGGCTCAAGAACAATGAGGCAGACCTTCCTATGGTCATCATCCCTGTGCTCAACCCGGATGGCTATGCTGCTGAAACACGGGTCAATGCCAATGGGGTTGATCTTAATCGAAACCTTCCAGCTTCCAACTGGACCCGGCAAAAGCGGGAAGACAAGTACTCCCCGGGTTCACACCCAGCCAGTGAACCCGAAAACCAGTTTCTTATTTCTTTATTTGAGCAGTACCCCCCTGGCTTTATTATCTCTTTTCACTCCTGGAAACCTATGCTGAACAGCAACGGTTCCTGTGAAGAAGTTTTGCAGTTACTTCATCAAGAAAATGATTATCCGATTGTCAGGGATGAAATTGCAGATCACCCTACCCCTGGCTCTCTGGGTAGCTATGCCTGTGAAAAACTGGGCATACCGGTCTTAACCTATGAGTGCCCAGTTCAAGATGATGAGCAAAGTATTAACTCTATCTGGCAGAAAAACGAAAGTGCACTTATTAAACTAATGCAATCAGACTTGATCAGTCAGCTGCTTTAGTCCAAGGCTACTGCCAGCTGTTTAATGAAGAGGCTTTACCTCTTCTGTAATCCCTGGGGCAAACTGCAGGTCAGTTTCAAGCTGAATGATGATATACGTTCATATTTCATGCAGTTTTAACATTTTAGATTTTCGAGAAACCGGCTTCCCAGACAATAAACTGCATGGCTCTCCCTTGATGCACCTGTCAAGAATCTCAATTATCCATATCGAAAGCCAATCATACCGTTTCAGTAGTCAAACTCGACATTTCAAGGACTTCAACCATTGGTTCAGACTCAGGCTGCGCTGACTGCGCCTCATCCTCCTGTACACGGCTAACCTGTCTATAGCGCTCACACCTGAAAACATCAGCAAGACCATGACAAATCAGTTGGCAGCTAACAGGCTCGTCAAGATCACGATGCCATTTGTAGGCATTATACAAGCCTTTTCCTGCCAATAATGTAGAACCAAACATAAAAGCACCTGAGATCAAATAACTTGCAAGAGATGACGTCAAGGTGTTGCAATAAACTTCAGTCTCGGTAGCTCCAGGATAAAAAGCAGACGTAAAGCTATCGCCGGTATCTGAGATACTGCGATCAGAGGCATTGGGGCAAAGATCAGACGATTCGTCTGCACCTGTGGGGCAGTCCGGACTCCCATCACACAGGCTGGATGTCAAGACGCATTTCGGATAGATCTGATCATTTACTTTGGGACATACAAACCAGGGAGATAGGCCTTCCCCCCACACGGAGCCACAAAATACCCCATAAGTATCCGAACGACAACATAGATGACTATAAGCATCGGTCACCCCCACTTGCTTTAATACCCCCATCGTGACGAGCAACATAGTATGGCCTCCCGGCATGCTTCGAATCAAATTGCAGCCAAGACCCATTGTCAGGTTCAATACATTCAATACGTCTGCTTTTGATAAAACGGCCACCGTCCTCTCCGATATTCCTGAAGAAGCTACAGGATCGGGTACAGTCCTGATTTGAGATTTTTGTGGAATATTTCCTTTCACTCTTTTAATGGGCCGGCAGCTACTTGTTGTTCTGTTGTTCTGTTGTTCTGGACCGGCACATGCATAAGGAACTTGTTTACTTTGAGAACCTGTAGATAAAGGATTAATATTACTCATATTTTATCGTGATTACCTTCTTATTAGCGGTAAACATGTCGGCGTTTCGATAAAAATCACCACCGACCGACCATGACTGAGTGTACGGAGAACATTATCTGTAGTTCGACTATCTGGAACCAGGCAAGTTCCCGGGAATAAACAATAAAACTAAAAATCTCATTTACTCTGATAATTGATTGATTAACCTGCCAGCATCAAATCAGGAAAAATAGAGCCGTGACGATAAATACTCCCAGGCTCACATCCTGCCAGTGAAAAGCTGGGCATCCCTGTTTAAACTGAATGCCCAGCTTTAGATGAACGAAAGAATCTCAATGTTATCTGGAAGGAAAATGAAAGCGCATTAACAGCACTTATGCAATCGCAATCTGGCCTGATCCGTAAATTGCTTTAAGCAAGGGTTGAGCCGGGCTTCATACTACAAAAATCCTGGTAACTTTTCGCCGGCAGGGATCCCATAATGTTGATGGGAACCAGCAT
This sequence comes from Endozoicomonas sp., assembly GCF_031844845.1. Taxonomy (GTDB): domain Bacteria; phylum Pseudomonadota; class Gammaproteobacteria; order Pseudomonadales; family Endozoicomonadaceae; genus Endozoicomonas. The sequence continues at coordinate 14,613 of NZ_JAVRMB020000190.1, read as the reverse complement.
ATCCGAGCAGGATAGTAGTGCCGGATGCGAACCCGGCAACCCTTCCGGAACCTCCCGCCCCGCTGCTTTATAAAAGTGTTTTGTGCCATCCACCATGTTAACTAATGAGCTGAATGCCCGGGAAGTTATGGCATCAAATGGCACCTGCGCTTTAAAGCTTTCTACCCGGGCATTAGCAACGTCAAGGTTTGCCAGCTGCAGGTCCATTTTTGCCTGAAGCATAAACCGGGTTTTCTTGCCATTACTGTCCAGCGTCGTAAATTTTTTACCGGGATACATAATGGCCAGCACGATACCCGGTAGCCCCGGGCCAGAACCTACATCCAGAACAGAGTCACCCGTTACATGGGGAACAATGCTCAGGCTGTCGATGATATGACGGGAAACCATCTCTTCAGGATCACGAACAGCGGTTAGATTGTAGGCTTTGTTCCATTTAGCCAACAGTAAAACATAGCGCGTGAGTAAATCAGCCTGTTGTCCGGAGAGTTCTATGGCCAGTGCTTTAGCACCCTGAATAATCGCGGTATGTATCGTTGTAGAGCCATCAGCCATAGTAAGCACCGATTGAATATTTGTGAGAAACGGTCATTAGTTGAAGTCAGGTGAGATGAATAAACTCTGAGTCTATTGCAAAATATTCATAAAATCGATGCAATCTTTGACTGGGAACGCTGATGAAAAGGTGATGCAGCCTGCAATAAAATAACAGGTTTATTAATGCTATTGCTGGCTTCAGATATAATAAACCGGGCAGATTATTACCACCGGTAGGGTTATCACTCCGTGTGTTACGTGGATTTGAGAAATTCTACGCCTGTAGAAATCATCAGGAGGCTGGTTCAGTTTCAATGCTCGACATTTCAAAAGCTTCGCCCACTTCCGCAGGTTGCGCTGATGGTTCCTGTTCCTCCCGTACAGAACTAGCCTGTGCATAACTCGAACGGGCGCTGTTTACGTTATTAGTGGAAACCTTATCAGACATGCTAAATTGCCCAAATTTTGTGGTCAAATCCCCACCTGAAGCTCCCAAACTAGGGGTTCCACTTTTATCTTCAACAGCGCCACTCGAACGGCTGAATATATCAGCAAAGCCATGGCGAATCAGTTGGCAGTTAACAGGCTCGCCATTATCGTGATGCCGCTTATAGGCATTATGTAAGGTTTTTCCTACCAATAGTGTAGAACCAAGCACGACAACACCCGTTACAAAACACGCAGCAAAATACGACGCACTTTCATTATTGTCTGTAGCATGATTTTCTTCAGAACCAATGTCTGTCGCTCCTGTATAGGAATGTGTTGTCGCCTGATCCGTTTTAGAATATAACCCGGTTGAATAGCCATCATCGGTTTCCGTTGGGCTGTATCCACAAAGTTCAGGATCTTCGTCCTCACCGTTGGGACACTCCACCTTCCCATTACAATATTGATCTGCCCAGATGCAAGATCTAGGTCCTTCACTTCTTTTGCACTTAAAAAAATCCAGCTCCCCCCCCACCACCCCATGTCTACAGAAATCTCCATTCGCAACCTCATAACAACACTTAGTTGCATTCACCATCAGCAGTTGCTTGAACATTACCAAGGCGGGCAGCAGGCTACTGCCTCCTGGTACTGTACGTACAAGTTTACAGGCAAAACCTACCGCCAGTAGCCCGATGTCAAATAAGTCTGTTAGCGGCGATAAAACGGCTACCTTTCGCACTGGTGTCTCTACAGAAGCCCGAGGATGAGGCACAACATTTATTTGAGATTTTTGTGAACCATTTATAGTTACGTTTTTTGAATGCCAGCATGCAGCTCTCCTATCCTTCTGTTCTCCTGCATAAACAGGGCCGGCTGGCACACCAAGATAGTAGTTAATATTCATTAAAATGATCCACATTTGTCTCAACAGTGATAGCCACTTCAACTCGTTCAGCTTGTTCAGAACCAGCCGCAGAGCAAGGAGCAAGGAGCAAGGAGCAAGGAGCAAGGAGCAAGGAGCAAGGAGCAAGGAGCAAGGAGCAAGGAGCAAGGAGCAAGGAGCAAGGAGCAAGGAGCAAGGAGCAAGGAGCAAGGAGCAAGTGAATACCTCGGTTCGACCGCCTGTAATCAAACAAGTTCCCGGAAACAAGCTATAAAACATCCGGAAAAGGAAAAACTCGTTCGATACTGTTCAGGCCTTCACTTCTTGCGTTAACCTGTCAGAACATTCACATCCCTGAGCAATGGATCCTGTATAATCCCTGTACAGGATGTACAGTGTTACTGATTGGTCGATCAGCTTTTATTTCCAGACCGGATTATCGCAAAAAAACAACGTTTGCTCTGCTAACTGATTAACTGGCCGTTAATAAAATACAACCGATGGATCGTACACATGCCTGATCGTTTTTTTCCCATGCAGGGTCAGAGTACCTGCAATAGAGCACTGCAAGCCCTGGCAAGCAAAGTTGAGTCTGATCGATATTTCTACCTGATTGCGGGTACTCATGGTGATGAGCCCGAAGGCGTTTACGTGCTTAACCAGTTATTAATGTGGATCAATCGATCAGATATCCATCTGCCGATGATCATCATTCCGAAGCTAAATCCCGACGGAATTATTGCCGGTACCCGAGTCAATGCTAACGGTGTCGACCTGAATCGAAACCTGCCAGCATCAAACTGGGAAAAACAGAGTCGTGACGATAAATACTCACCAGGAGCACACCCTGCCAGTGAGCCTGAAAACCAGTTCCTACTGTCACTTTTGCAGCAATACCCACCGGGTTTTATTCTCTCTTTTCATTCCTGGAAGCCCATGCTGAACAGTAATGGCGACTGTGAAGAAATCCTTCAGTTTCTGCACCAGCGAAATGGTTATCCGATGGTACGGGACGAGATTGAAGGCCACCCGACACCGGGATCTCTCGGAAGTTATGCCAGTGAAAAGCTGCAAATTCCGGTACTGACCTTTGAATGCCCAACGCTCGATCAGCAACCAGATATTCAAAAAATCTGGCTGGAGAACCGTGAAGCATTAATAGAAATGATGAGATCCGGGCTTGTGGAAAAGCTTCTTGTGTAGCTCTCCTGCGTAGCAAAGAAAAATCAGGCCAGAACAGAGCCTGATTCAAGGCTGCACAAATCCTGACACTCTCTGGCTGGTAATGATCCCATCACATTCACCAGTTTCAGCTTGTCGGAACGCGACAACAGCGCCGGATGAGATCCCGGCAACCCTTCCGGGATTTCCTGACCAATAGACTGGTAATGTTCAACCCAGAAAGGCATAAGCTCTCCGGTCTCCATATCCCGAAAGCTCATGGGTGTTTGTTCAAATAAGAAAACACCTTGGTTGGCACTGCGAAAAGCATCAATAATCAGCTCGCTGCAATACCAGGATTTTTTTGACTCAGTGTAATGGGGGTCATAAGGGATGGCGACCTGTTGTTCAGCAAACTCCAGAGCTTCAGGTATGAGTTCCAGACAGGATGACAACAACCGGCAAACCAGAACACAGGGACTTCCCGTTGTGTCCATAACGGAGTGCTGTAAAAACTCATCCAACGATGTTTTTCTTACTTCAGGCATGACCGCCTCAATAACCATACCGTCGCCGTCGTACAGTGCGACATGGTTGATGGCGATACCATCCCGGCCAGCAAACAGCCGACTGATACCCCATTCCGCTTCACCACCAACGCGGAGTTGAAAGAGCAGGTCACCTGGTAACAGGTCTTCGGCAATAACAGTGGCCGGTTGCGCTGTATCCATAACATTCCCGATATATGTAATCATTCAGCGAAACAATTATAGAGCTAATTGCACATATTATGTATCCCGTCAATCGTACCGGATATCAGCCGGTCACTGGCTCCAGGCAGAAAGGCGCTCATCACAGGGCGAAAGCTTTAGATGCACTACAGTCCGACCAATACCGGAAAAGGAATGAGTATTACCAACCCTTGACAGATTTTGATCCTTTGTTTGTGGCTCTTTTGAGTTTTAAGTGGGTAAATAGAAATCAATTCGGCCGTATTTGCATCAAAGAATGTGTCAGCCGGTAGAAAATGAGAGTTCAATAGTCATTGCCCCCGACGAACCAGAATTAAAAACTTGCCACCCCCCATCCCCCACCGTCATCCTGTACAGGGATTGTACAGGATCCATTTCACAGGGAGGTGAACGCTCAGCTAGCTGGCTATCCCTGCCGGATGGATTGTGTACAGTCCATGTACACAATGACAGTGATACTCCCCACCCACTGTCATCCTGTACAGGGATTGTACAGGATCCATTTCACAGGGAGGTGCAGCTTGACGGCTGGCTATCCCTGCCGGATGGATTCCGTAAAATCTCGGTAATTGCTCCTGCATTACTCTACCTCCTGCATCCATGCAGTCGCCTGTACGGAATGACAGTGGAGAAATATCTACCCACTCATTTTTCAAAAGAGCCTTTTTGTAAGCGTTAAATGACTTTGTTGGAACTAACTTTTCTGAAAAATGAAAAAAAGGAGCGATCGTTACTCTTTAGCTGCACTCATCACCTCACTGTTGATCATCAAGACGTGGTGACTGGATATCAGAAGCCTGCCAAATCAGCACGATAGATCCGTAAAAATCAATAGAACCAGGGAACTTTTCTTATAAAATTGCGTCTTTAATATACGCGAATCAGGGAACGCATATTTGGTGCGATCGCGGAACGCTGAATAAACCAGAGAATTTAGAGCACTACTGTTTCTAATAATAACAACATTCAGGAATTGGAAAATCAAAAATGCAAACACGTATATCTACGACCCCAGATCAACAAACTACTAGTTATCACAGAAACACTGACACAAATCAACCAGCAAAGCTTCAAGGCCATACAGTCGAGGTACAAAACGATAATAAGCGATATATCGAGTATAATAACGGAGAAATACCGAATGATTGCACGCACTTTTCTATTCATCACAATGTAAATCTACAAAGATACGACGGAACTATCAAAGTCACCGATATTGATGCCAACCTTAAGGAAAACAATGATTCCATCAAAAAAAGATACCAATCGGAAGGTAAACTCCTTTTTGCCAGCAATTTAAAAGAGCTTTTAAAGGTAACACCCAACGATACAAAAGAACTTAATAAACTTTTATCCAATTACAGCCCGCTATTTCTTGACACTAAGGCATCTTTTAATAGATGTAATGGCTATGATAAATTAAATATATTTCACTGCTCAAAAATAAGATTTCATTCTCCAGTTGGCTCTGCTACCGAAAATATCAGCAGCGACTATTGGCAAGCCGATGATAGGCTGTCCAAATCAACCACTACAGATGAAAAATATTTTTTACGCTTATTTATAACGAAATTAATAACTGGCCTCATTAAATTAACCGATGATATTGATATAAACAAAGAACATAAATTGTCACTACAATATGTGAGACATTCTAATAAATTATCTTCCCCTTTGATTTTTCATCAGGATTATTTTATTGATCACTATAAGGATCAAGGTACAGTCGAGACTTACCCTAAGTACCTACTATTTATTGAAGTTAATAATTCTGCTGCCAGTAAAGACTCCAGACTATTGATTGGTCATGGATTGAGCGCCTGGAATATTCCGGCAAATATAGATGTTCCCGATATCAATATACACCGTTTATCAGGTGATGTTTTTCATCATATCATCAGTCTTCCCGATCAGGCAGGCTCAGGATACTTTGTAGACCAGAAACATTTAACACAAAGATTTATTTGTGGCCGAAATTCACCGATGCTAACCTTTCATGCAAATAATGGCTGGACATCCTCCGGAAAAGACCCGGTAGTAAGAGAAACGATCATTCTAAGAATTTATCCCACTGAGGATTCCAATTCAATGAAACTTGAAGTATCGCAACATCTTGATCCTACTTATTACCCATGTGGATTAAAACCTCTGCACAAAGATGCCGGGAAAGCACAAGTATCCGAATACCACGCTCTGGTAGAAAGATTTTCAAATGCTATTGCCACCGATGATATAGTGTACCTCAAAGCATTAATGGCTATCAGCCTCAGCCAGGATAAATCCGCCTGTAGTGAATTGGTTTTACGAGGTGGTCAGAGACTTAAAGTGTTAATCGAAAATGAAAAAGATAACGAAGCTAAAACCCTCTACACAGCCTGCTGTAATAATACCCTGCCCAATTATTCTATACCATTTCTAATTAACGATGAGACTCTCTATGAGACCAAACTCCGCTTTGACCTTATCACCAAATTACCTCGGCTAATATTTGAAAATGTAATTGGTATTAATTGCTCCACAAAACCAGAAGATACTAACAAACTCAAAGCGATAATGCCGAAAACTTATATTTTGGAAAAAATATTCATAAAAGATATTCCAAATCCATCAACCACCGGCTAAAGCCGGTGGTTGGCTACATTGACGTTAGTGGTTGAAATATTCGCAATCTATTATTCACTAAACATGCTATGCGGCACCTGCCTGATAATCAGCCAACTTTTATTACGTAATGTCCCTGCGCAACAGATCCAGAACCTTGCCAGTCTCCGGTCGAACTCCACGCCAGATGGCAAACTGCTCTGCGGCCTGTTCAACCAGCATACCCAGTCCATCGATGGTTTTTGCGGCGCCCTGCTCCCGGCACCAACGGTTAAATACGGTTTCTTCCGAACCATACATCATGTCATAACAACAGGTGTTCTGATCGACGATAGGTTCAGGAACCGGCGGAAGCGCACCCTGAAGGCTGGCGGCAGTGCCATTGATAATCAGATCAAACCGGCCTTCAATGGTTTCGAAACTGCTGGAAGAAATGGGCATACCGGGAAATAGCTCAACCAGAGTCTCAGCCTTACTCAATGTGCGATTGGCTATTACCAATTCAGCAGGCTGCTCTGCAAGTATGGGTTCAAGAACACCTCTAACCGCACCACCAGCACCAAGAATCAGGATTCTGGCACCTTTGATAGGCACACCATTGTTTTCTTTAAGGTCAGCAACCAGACCAAGCCCATCGGTGTTATCGCCATGCAGTTGACCTTGCTCATCCTGCCAGAGGGTATTAACAGCACCCGCTTTTTCAGCTCGCGATGTTCTCTTCTCAGCTAACTGCCACGCCTCTTCCTTAAAAGGCACGGTGATACTTAATCCCAGATCACCATTTTTGAAAAAGTCTTCTACTGCTTTCTGAAACCCCCCTGTTTCTACACGATTGGCGGTGTAACGCAGGTTCTGACCGGTCTGATCGGCAAACAGTGTATGTATTACTGGTGACTTACTGTGGGCAATGGGATTCCCCATTACCGCGTAGCTGTCTACTGGTCCGGCCATTGTCTAATCCTCTTATACCCAGTCTTTTGCTTTTAAGAATTCGTCATACAGGCGAGCCTCTTCAGTGCCCGGCTCAGGATTCCAATGGTAATCCCAGCGTACATGAGGAGGCAGAGACATCAGAATAGACTCTGTGCGACCACCCGATTGCAATCCAAACAGTGTTCCACGGTCATAAATCAGGTTGAACTCAACATAGCGCCCTCGACGATATTCCTGAAACCGCTTGTTCTGTTCGGTATAAGGAAGCGCTTTGCGGCGTTGAACAATGGGCAGATACGCATCAACATAGCTGTCACCAACTGCCTGCATAAACTCAAAACACTGTTCAAATGGCCACTCATTCAGATCATCGAAAAACAGACCACCGACACCTCTGGGTTCGTTACGGTGCTTAAGAAAAAAATAGTCATCACACCACTTTTTATACCGTGGATAAACATCCTCACCAAAGGGCTCGCAAGTGCTCTTTGCCGTTTGATGCCAGTGCTGACAATCTTCTTCAAAACCATAGTAAGGTGTCAGATCATACCCGCCACCAAACCACCAGATAGGGTCTTCCCCTTCTTTATGGGCGATCAGCATTCGCACGTTGGCATGGGATGTTGGCACGAATGGGTTCTGCGGATGGATTACCAGAGAGACACCCATGGCCTCAAAACTTCTTCCAGCCAATTGTGGACGATGGGCGGTAGAGCTTGCAGGCAGGTTGTTTCCTTTGACATAAGAGAAGTTGACACCGGCTTTTTCAAAAACCTTGCCGCCTTCAATAATCCTGGCCTTTCCTCCGCCACCTCCGTGATAATCCCACTGATCTTCTCTAAAGGAGCCTTCCGTTTCTTCTGCCTCAATAGCTGTACATATTCGGTTCTGTAATGCCAGAAGGTATTGTTTTACGAGATCAATGGATGGTTCTGACATCTTGGAAGAAACCTTTATTAATGATGATCGTGACCGGTTTAACCAGCACGCACTAGTTCACCGGATCGCAGGTCTTGAATTATTGAGGGTATTTTCTGTTCCCCGGTATCACCGGGAACTATAGCATCAAGTAGACCGCCAAATTCCTCCTCAATAGCTGAGAAAGTTAACAGCGGTTCTTTGCCGGCAAGATTTGCAGAGGTAGAAACTATCGGATGCCCAGTTGCCTCACACAATGCCTTCACTATAGGGTGGGCACTGATGCGTACTGCAACCGTATCAAACTGTCCTCTGACCCAATCTGGCGCCCAGCCATCAGGATCTGGAATCAGCCAGGTATAGGGACCAGGCCATGTGGACTTCAGTCTGGCTCTTTCCTTTGGGGAAAGTGGGTCAAGCAGAGCTGTAAACTGATCTTCCGAAGAGCCAGCCAGTATTACTCCTTTCTCTACGGGCCGCTGCTTGAGTTCAAGAACCCGATACACCGCCTGCCGGTTCCATGGGTCACACCCCAGTCCCCAGACAGCCTCGGTAGGATAAGCAATAACGCCGCCATTTCTGATTACCCTGCCAGCTTGACTAACATCCATCATGCAACAAATTCTCTCAGAGGAAACATGCCCGGTAAGGCTCGCTAGTCTAACAAGAGAATTCCAGTAGAAACAGTTAGAAGACAATTCCTCCCGTTTCTCAGAAATGACCAGTAAATGGTTTCACTGAGATGGATTGAGGACGCAGATTGAGCCGAGCAACTGCCAAGAGGCTATCTTCCATGATCGTGAAATTCTTGAGGACTCAGACAATCTACATTACTAATTTGGTTGGCGTAATTGGGAAAGCTTGCTGCTGACCACAGTTATCTAAACCGAGACATATTCAAGCTTTCTTACTCTGATCCGGCTCTTACATTTCCACTGATTGATATGCTGGCTTTAAAGAGGCCTCAGAGGAACCCTTATGCTTACCCAGAAAGTAACCGAGAACGCTAGCAGCAGTGCCTGTTATTAATGCAGTAATGAAGGCAATGCCAGCCGCTGCACCGCCACTCACGCCTCTCGACTTAGCTTCAGCAATACATATACCTTCCAGGTGTGCTATCTGTTCTTCCGATAGTGGCTCCCCTGTCAATAAGCCCATAACGTCTTCCATCATAAGCGTCCCCCCACCAGTTGCTTCGTTGTAATATTTCCCCGCTTCTATTATTGTCATGCTTCTAGTAGTGGACCGCTTACCTCTTCCCAACTCTCCGCTATCAATCAAATTTGCTGCATCTTCAAGACTATAATCTGAGTTATCTAATTTATCTAATGAAAAAGCTTGGATTAAATCATCTTCAGACAACATAGGCTCATTCAAGAATAGTTCCATAGTCTGAAGCGTATGGGGATTTTTTATATACTGAATTTTTGAAACTAAATCTATACCATTTGGTGAAGAATCATAAATTGGTACACTCATTCCTATTTCATTAACAAACTCTGCCATCGCTGCCTGATCAATGTTTTTTGGGCTCTCTACCAAGACTTCTCCCCCTCCAAGACAGAATTGTTCAAAAACTGCCTGTATAAATGGTGGAATAGGCGCCGTATTCGTGTCAAATTCTTCAATTCCCAAAGCACTATAATCCTCCGCAAAACCCGATGGTCCCATGTGATACAGAGACGTAAGCCACAAAACATCACAAAAATCCTGCTCCATTAAGGTCAACTTCTCAGTGTAGTTATGAGGGACACTGATAGGGCAATATTCTGCCTCATTATAAGTGCAATCCAAATTTTCAAAGTTCAACACTTGTGCCAGCTCTCCAAATGTATATTTATTTAAACATGGCCGTACATCAGGATCAGGATCCATCATCATTGCTTCTTGTGCCCCATTCGCAAGACTCTTCATGGCATTTTGCATATCCATCATTTCCCCGGTAGTGCTCGTGGAGCCTGACATAATAGCTGTAGAATCAGTGGTAGTGCATCCACCCCCTTTTATTAGACTAAGCCCAGCCAGAAGTGTTACAATTTTTCCCGACCAGCCAAGAGATCCACTTCCATTTGAGGATGAGTGTACATTCGATTTAGGACAATACAAGGTCGACGTTTCAGATTTGGCAATACCACGAGAATCACGAGTAACACCCGCATTTTGATTCGAATCAGAAAGACCAGACATCATCGTAACAGCATTTTGATTTGAAACTGGTTGCATATTTTAAAATCCATTGATTTGGTGATTAAAATAAATACACAGCAATATGAATAAAAGACCGATTGGCGAAACAAGCCTGCCTATACGTTCGTTATTTTACCTACCACTCTTATCTACGCCATTTATTACGATTACGAATAATAATTTGTAAATTGTTCATCGTAGATATTCATTCACGTACGGCTTCTGCCGTTTACAACCATCATCAAAATTTCAATTTTAGTGTGTATAAAAATGTTGCCAGTGAATAAAACAATCTAAAAATTTACTGATAAATCCATGAGCTTAATAAAGCAACACATCCCTATTGATAGTTGCACTCTTTTCTCATCACTTGACTCACGAATATCCATCAGAAATACTTAAATGTATTTTTTATAAAATAGTTAAATTGATTAGACATACAATTATTTTCTTTTCATTAAAAAACATCTACTTATTTATATTTATCAATAATAATACAACCATGGCTGTATTATCATGTGCTTTAAAAACCTCCGAGAATAATATAAAACGTTCTTATATCAACAAACACCTAACCCAAGCGGATAAAACCACCTGGTGTCGACTCAATCACGCCATCAAGTTCCATTTCTGTGAGAACTACTGACAGTTCAGCAAAAGGAACTCCGGATAATGCACAGATGTGGTCAGTACTGACCACATCAAAACCCATAACTTCGATGACTTTCAGTCGCAGTGGATCGGTCTCTTTTCTACAGGAAGTGGAAGGCGAAAATTCATTCATAACACCATGCAGCTGTGGTGCCAGCTCAATCAATATATCATCGGGACTTTCAACCAGAACCGCACCTTCCCGAATCAGTTTGTGACACCCCCGGCTCAATGGATTCAGTACCGAGCCCGGAATGGCAAATACCTCACGCCCCTGTTCTGCTGCCAGTCTGGCCGAGATCAATGAGCCGCTTTCAAGAGCGGCTTCAACCACCAGAACACCCAGTGACAAACCCGATAAAATACGATTCCTTCGTGGGAAGTTGCCAGCAAATGGTTTGGTTCCCAAAGGAAACTCACTGACCAATGCGCCCTGGCTGGCAATAAGTTGATAGAGGTCTTTATGTCGGACCGGATAAATCTGGTCTACCCCGGTCCCCAGAACAGCAACCGTTCCACCGTAACACCCAAGAACTCCCTGATGTGCTGCAGCATCAATCCCGAGAGCCATGCCACTGGTGATCACCAGACCACTTCTGGATAAATGTTCACTAAACTCCAGGGCAACCCTGCGTCCATTCGGGGTAGGCCTTCGGCTACCAACAACGCCCAGTTGAGGCTCACTGATCAGGCGGCTATTGCCAATCACATAAAGCACAACCGGTGCATCAGGAAGTTCTTTCAGTGCTTTAGGATAAAGTGGTGAGTCTGGCGTTATAACCGTGTGAGCTTCACTGGACTGAAACCAGACCCGGGTCAGGTTCAGTTGTTTTTGTATGACAGGATCACGATGCGCGTTGACCAGCAAGTAGGCCAAATTAGCTGGAATTATTGTTTTCAGTTCATCCAGAGAATAAGAGAATAATTGGCTCGGGTGATTAAACCGCTCAATAAGCTGGCCAGACTTGACAGGACCCAAACCGGGGATCAGGGAAAGTGTCAGCCAGGGAACCAGTTGCAGCCAATCCTTCTGGCTTGTATCCGTGTATATCATTGATATTCTCATTCCGGCGTTATGAGGGTGTCACAAAAAGTTTTAAATACTGATTTATACCACTGTCGTCTTTCCCGCGAAGGCGGGAATCCATCGCGGGGATGACGGTTGGGTGTTAATTATCCCTTTTGGACAACCTCGTTATGTGTCTTATTCTGGTTATTGACAGATTTGCCAAAACAAACCTCACATCCAATGAAGCACCCTGCAAAACATCCGGGGTGTAAATTGAGATCTTCGATTATGTATTCATTTATAGTTGTGGGCTTTTGAGGATATAGCCAACTTCAATATCCTCTTTTGCTGATAGCACAATACCATAGCTCATTTTTTCAAAAGGTCGATAAACCATCACCAGGCCAATCCTTTCTGATGGCAGGGAAACGGCTTCATTGGTAAAAGGGTCAATGGCTTTTTCTGCCTGCCGGTATATCGCCAGAACATCACCTTGTCGAAGGCTTTCCCGCTCTCCTTTATTGATAACCACCGTATCAAACCTGGCGATTTTTGTAGCATTACCAAGGTTAGCGGTGACGATACCTTCTATAGGAGCGTCGGGAGCTCTTGGGAAAAAGGTCGTCACAAGACCATTAGCGTCCTGTCTTACCAGACGATCACCAGGTTTCAGCTCCATTTTGCTTTCCTGGATGACCATCGAGGCAATATCTTCTTTAACCCGGCTAAGGTTGATGGTTCCGACATCAATACCAATAAGGCCAAGAAGTTCGTTTGTCTCAGGATCAACGATCTGATCACCACGGCGAACAATATCAAATCGAATGTTCTGTCCGGCAAAGTTTCCCCGGGCATAAACTTTATCGCCTGCAGCTGAAGCCAGTCTTCCATCTTTAGATGCAAAAACATAGGGCGAGTTATTCAACTGCTCTTCACTTGAGAAAACATGCCCACCCTGCAAATAACTGCGAACCGCACTCAATGGGATGGCAGGAATGGCCGACTCACCGGGCATCACCCGGATTTTCGGGCTCAGCTTAATGGTTCGTCCGGTATCACCACGACTGGAGATCGTCAGCCTTGGCTGACCATTGATGTATACCAGACTGACAATATCGCCCGGATAAATCAGGTGGGGGTTTTTAATCTGAGGGTTGGCATGCCAGATTTCCGGCCACAACCATGGGCTGTCCAGAAACGTCGTGGATATGTCCCACAAGGTATCGCCTTTCTCAACGGTATATTTGCTGGGGGAGTCCGACTTTATCGGGCTATCGGATGCCAGGCCCAGTGTGGACATGCAGAGCAGGATTCCTGCCAGAGCAAAGCGTCTCATTATCGTCCCGATCCCTTGAATAGTTTTTAGTTTAAAGCCTTGAGCCGGTAAAAAATTTTCTGATGAAATGCAACCTATCATGCCCCTTCAAACCAGTTACTGAAGAGGTGTCACATTCCCATTGTATAGACTCTATTGGAATAGTGTATCAACCACCTCCGATTATGAGCAATCGGCTCTCTTTTAGTTCTCGGCTTTACTGCCCAATTCTCAAGATCAGGTCTCATAATAGCCCCCTTCGTGAATAATCAGCACTCAAAATCATGGCTACTACTATTAGTTTCCACCTGGTGGCTCAAGGAGCCATTTTGAAACGCTGGAATCACTATGGCATTCCGAAAAAATCAGGGTGGCGCACCAAAGTAATATCCGACGCCCGGAAACAGGCACCGATTACCCGATGATCCTCAATACCTGGTGGCTTAAGGAATAACCCCATATCAGCAACGCTGCTAGGTACAGGCTAAAATTGCAGATATACTGAGAGTTTGCCAAACCACTTTAAATTCGTTAATTCTATCAACCTGAGATCACTGATGGCTCTACTGGAAATTCTTGAATACCCTGACCCCAGACTTCGTACGGTTGCCAAGCCGATAGCAGAGGTTAACGACGATATTCGCCGTATCGTTGATGACATGCTGGAGACCATGTATGACGCTAACGGCGTTGGTCTGGCGGCAACACAGGTGAATATTCATCAACGTATAGTGGTTATGGATCTTTCCGAAGAAAGTAATGAGCCACTGGTTCTTATTAATCCCGGCTACGAAGCCATTGGGGATGAAAAATCAGATTTTCAGGAAGGCTGTCTATCCATACCGGGCTTTTATGAGCTGCTGGATCGTTATGCCAGTGTCAGGCTAACCGCTTTAGACCGTGACGGTAATGAGTACTCCAGAGATTTTGACGGTCTGGCGGCCGTTTGCGTTCAGCATGAGCTGGACCACCTGGAAGGTAAACTGTTTATCGATGCACTCTCCCGCCTGAAACAGGACCGTATCCGAAAAAAACTCGGGAAGAAAAATCGATAAAATCATCCCCTACTAATTACTGGTCTTCAGATCAACGGTGTAAATATCAACACCGTTGCCACTCGCTTCTTTATGAATAACCCACAATGAATAACCCACAATGAATAACCCACAATGAATAACCCACAATGAATAACCCACAATGAATAACCCTCTATGAAAAGCCTTCGCATTATCTT
>NZ_JAVRMB020000189.1:0-13712 GCF_031844845.1 Endozoicomonas sp. | reverse complement strand
GACACGATTCCTGTGGTTGGCTATGCATTCCCACGCAGAGCGTGGGAACGAGGTTCCTGGTGGGTTTTGCGACAGCCTCGAAGGCGGGAATCCATCTCGAGAGTGGGAGTCTATCTCGAGCAGTGGATCCCCGCCTGCGCGAGGATGACGATGGTACATTCTTAATTGCAGATTCCCTAAGGCCGTTGCCCGCTACCCGAAAAAGCACAAGCGGACCCGGCTTTTTCAGGTAACGGGCAGCGTTCGTTGAAATCGGGAAGTCATTAACTGACAACCTCTAGGTAGAGACACTTACACCGCCCAGTAAAACCTCATTATTCACCTGATTTTTGGCTGCACACTGGCCAACTTTTAGGCGAAAACCGAAAAAATACCAAATACCAATCAATAAAAAGCAGTAAAAGCCCAAATAAAAGGCATAAAACAGAAATAAAAAGATATAGCAGACAACTATAAAACACTAAATCCTGACTAATTTAAAAATATCAGGACTTATGTCTATTTTATCACCACTTTGTTTTTTTTATTGACTGGACCCTGTTTTTACCAGAAATTAGCGCTGCAAGGCCAATCCCACAATCACTGCGAGCCATGGTTTGCAGTAGAGGAGAGGCTGTTTGCTATTTGTCTTGAGAGGCATTCAGAGCAGGCAGAAATGGAAGAATATCCAGACTTCGAAGTAGAGTTTGAAAAATCAGCCCGGGTAAAGAAACGCTCGAAAGCTGAGCTTTACCTTGAGCGCAAACGGTTGCGGGACACACTCGGAGACGAGAATCTGTTTTTTGACCACTGGTAAACCAGTTCCCCGCTACTGATAAGGCCCCCTCCTCTACCCAAGGGCTGCAATCTGGCAGCCCGCTTTAATTTATTTGCCCCTATTACCCGGATCGGTTAAGTGAAGATAAAATAAGATATAACGAAACTGTCGGTCTCCGTCTATTCAGTAAAAAGCACTCTGGTAAGCCATACTTTTTCTCAACCCTTTTTTACTAATCAGTAATAAATCAGGTTTTCAGCCCGGTTTACCATCAGAGTGCAGAGTCACCTTTTATCAGGAATTACCCAATGCGAATTGCGCTACTTTCACGTAACGAGCGGCTGTACTCATCCCGCCGCATCATTGAGGCTGCAAAAGCCAGAGGGCACACCATCGATGTCATTGATATTTTAAGTTGTTACATGAACATCAATGATCAACACCCCAGTATTCATGTGAAAGGCGATGAGTTGCCTCACTATGATGCGGTAATTCCACGTATTGGAGCCTCCAACACATTTTATGGCACAGCGGTTCTTCGTCAGTTTGAGATGATGAACTGTTATTCACTGAACGAGTCCCTGGCTATCGCACGCTCCCGGGACAAGTTACGTTCAATGCAGCTACTGTCCCGAAAAGGTGTTGGCTTACCGGTTACCGGTTTTGCCAGTGGTCCGGGCGATATTCCTGACCTGATTGAAATGGTCGGTGGCGCCCCTCTGGTCATCAAACTTCTGGAAGGTACCCAGGGCATTGGTGTGGTTCTGGCTGAAACCCGTAAAGCGGCGGAGAGTGTTCTTGAAGCGTTCATGGGCCTTAAAGCCAATATCATGGTGCAGGAATACATCAAAGAAGCCGGTGGCGCTGATATTCGCTGCTTTGTAATAGGCGACAAGGTCATCGCAGCCATGAAGCGTCAGGCGCCTGAAGGAGAATTTCGCTCCAATATTCATCGTGGTGGCAGTGCCAGCCTGGTGAAGTTAACCAAGGATGAGCGGGCAACGGCAATAAAAGCAGCAAAAGCCATGGGACTCAGACTGGCAGGAGTGGATATCCTTCGATCAAACCGTGGACCACTGGTCATGGAAGTGAACTCATCACCCGGGCTGGAAGGTATCGAGCAGGCAACAGCCAACGATGTTGCCAACTGTATTATCGAATATATTGAAAATAACCATCATCGTACCAGCAACTCCCGGATTACCGGTTAAGGACTGTCTCAATAAACGCTGCCCGCTTCCCGTTGCCCGAAAAAGACAGACCCGCTTGTGCTTTTGCGGGCAGCGGGAAGCGGACTCCAATAAAATGTGGAGTTTATTTCGCGACAATTCCCAGGCAGATTTCACAAACCACCATCACTCGTAAAAAAAATATCAGAGTGATGCTTTTCAACCCCGACTGTTCCTTTCAGGCTTAATGGTCGGGGCTGGAGTTCCCCATGGAAAGAGCACAACCATTAGAGTTATTTGGACACACCATTCTTCCAGGTACACGACAGAAACTTAATATTCCTGTCGTAAAGCTCTATACCGATACTCCCATTGACTTGAGAATGGAAGTTATCCACGGACGCAGCAAAGGCCCCTGCCTGTTAGTCACGGCAGCGATTCATGGCGATGAGTTGAACGGCGTTGAAATCTGCCGTCAGATTCTGGGTCATAAGAATCTGGCCAAAATACACGGCACCCTGATTGTGATCCCCGTGGTCAATCAGCTGGGGTTTATCCAGCAAATTCGCTACCTGCCTGACCGGAGAGACCTGAACCGCTGCTTCCCGGGCTCCAGCAAAGGCTCCCTCGGAGGAAGGCTGGCCGACTTGATTACCAAGGGTCTTTTCCCCCATGTTGACTACGCGCTGGATCTGCACACCGGCGCTATTCATCGAACCAACCTCCCGCAGCTGAGAACCGACCTCTCCAATGAAAAGTGTCTTGGCCTGGCCAGGGCATTTGGTGCTCCGGTGATCCTTAACTCATCATTAAGGGATGGTTCATTCCGCCACGCCGCTAATGAATACGACATTCCGGCACTGGTTTACGAAGCAGGCGAAGCCCTGAGACTGGAGCAGGCTTCTATAAAGCTGGGTCTTAAAGGCGTCATGCGCGTTATGCGCCACTTAAACATGCTGCCTAAGAAATCGACGAAAACACCGGCCATTCAACCCTGGGAATGCAGTCAGAGCCAATGGTTGAGAAGTTCAAGGGATGGCCTGGTTTTGCTGCACATTAAACAGGGGGATCTGATTAAAGAAGGCGAAACCATGATGACCATAGTCAATCCATTTGATGCCAGTGACAGTGAAAGCATTACTGCCCCATTTGAAGGGGTTGTCATTGGCCTGAGCCAGCTCCCTCTGGCTAACGAAGGTGATGCCCTGGTTCATCTGGCAAAAATCAGCAGTACCCTGGCGGATACTGAGTATGATCAGGAGGCTATTGAGGAAATACTGGATCTTGGCGTTGCCCAGCTGCCCGTTCCGGAGAATAACGATTAGTTGGAAACTGTCGTTAAATAAGGGAATCGGCATTTTAAAAGATACCCGCTTGTATTCGCCACAGAGACACAAAGGCACGGAGAAGTGCTTTTTGTTTACCCGCTTTTCTTTTCTCCGTGACTCCGTGGCAAAAAACGGTATGTTTTGGCTTGCTACTTCCCTATTTCAACAAACGTTGCCCGAAAAAGCCGGATCCGCTTGTGCTTTTGCGGGCAACGGGCAACGGGCAACGGTCTTAAACTGAAACCGCCGCCTTTATGTGAGGATGAGCTTCATAACCAACCAGCTCAAAATCATCAACAGTAAACTCAAACAGATCACGAATTGCAGGATTCAACTTCATCTGAGGCCGTTGATAAGGCACTCGGCCCAATTGCTCCTCAGCCTGTTCAAGGTGATTAGAGTAAAGATGAGCATCACCAAAGGTATGCACAAAATCACCAGACTCCAAATCACAAACCTGGGCAATCATCATGGTTAACAGGGCGTAGGACGCAATATTAAAAGGCACACCCAGAAAAATATCTGCGCTGCGCTGATACAGTACCTGTGTCTTTCTTCAGCTGAGACACGGATACATTATTAGGCGGCATCATCTTTTGGATTATTGATGCTTTCAGTTCTTTGGAATAACGAGCCATACAGCCTCTCTATTACCGGGTTCTCAATAATGAGAATCCTAATCAGGAGAGGCGACATCTATGCTGACACAGGGGGTTAGTTAGCCTGTCGTGACACTTATTGAAGTTTCGCTGCTTTTTGGAATATTACCCTGATTATTTGTGAAAATTACAACTTTGATGTCTGGTGGTAAAACTCCAATTTTTGACTACTATAAATGTCCTACCTGTTCAAAGTAATAATTTTATTCTCTCGTTTCGAACAGATGGTTTGCAATTTGAATTCACTACTATAAGTCTGGTTTTTATTTAATTTAAATAGCTGAAAGTTTACTTTAGAAAATTTTTCCCCGGATAGATTCTGGATTTAGGTCTAGCTGAAGCCTTGGCTGTGGGTGGCTTTAACTATTTCTTGATAAGGTGACCTAAATATTCGATTACAAACTTTCACTTGCTTAGGTTTGTAGTCCGTATGAATTCAAGTGGTCAACTACTTAAGTAGTTGACCACTTGCTTCCATACAAGCCGACCGACCGATTGGTAAAAAGTTCCAGACCTTGTGTAGTTGTGGGTTAGCTAGAAGTATTTGGTAAAATATACTCAGTCATATTTCGGTTGGGCATCGTTGCAGCGCAATGGGCTAGCTTCTATTTCTGATCAATCGATCGAAAATATTCGATTTCATTTGGTGAACTACTGATGCATGGTATTAAGTTTGATGGTCAAATTGAAATAATGCCAAAGACATCAGCATCACAAGATATTAGTGACTTTGGTAAGTGTTTCAATAGATTGGTGAGCATTCCCAATCAGGTCAACACTTATTGTAAGAGAACGGATTCTTCTCCAGGCAATTACTCAGAGAATAATTATCCTATTCCATTAAATATAATGGAATCTGATCAAGATGAGCTCTGTTCAAGGCGGGCGCGGTCGGTAGAAACAGAGGCAGAGGCAGAACTTAGGGTCGACATTAAGCATCTGCCCTCGGCTTTCAATGGCTACAGAGAGTCTCATCAACAAAACGCAAGCAATGTCGCGCTCGCTTCGTGGGTGAATGGGTACATGCCATTGCTCAAATGGAATTCGAGCCTAGCCCTGATTCCCTTGCAACACAAGGAAAACCCCTTAATGTCTGCCCTAAGAGAAGCGGAGGAGGATCTGTTGCCGATTGAAGGGGGCTATCATCTTGCTGGGCGCGATCTATCCTTATTCGATGAGGAAGGCTATACACCGTTAACGAGAGCAGCGTATTTTAATCAGCCAGATCGCGTCAGGCAATTAATTAAATTTGGGGCAGATATTAATTCCCGCGATGCTTCCGGCAGGACGCCACTTATTGCCGCTGTTAATCAAAATTGCACTGAAATTGCTAAGATTCTGCTTGACGCTGGAGCTGATAAAAATAAACCCTGTCTGTACAGATGTACTCCTTTGCTGACAGCGAGCCGACTTGGCAGGACTGAGTGTGTCCGCATACTTATCAGAGCTGGAGCAAATCTGAACATCAAAAGTTCTTCTGACTGGTCGCCCTTGTCATCCGCATGTAAAGAGGGAGCCTATGATATTGCACGTTTGCTGATTGAGGCGGGGGCAGATGTCAACCTGCGAAATAATGCTAACTGGACGCCCTTGTTAAGCGTATGTAGGAAGGGGGCCTATGATATTGCACGTTTGCTGGTTGAGGCGGGAGCAAATGTCGACCTGCTAAATGATGATGCCTGGTCGGCTTTAATGGTTGTCATTGACGGGTGTTGTGGTGGGAGTAGTGGTGGTGGTGGTAGTGGTAGGGGTGGGGGTGGGGGTGGGGGCGAGGGTGGGGAGGACTTTGCGAAGTATCTCATTAAAAAAGGGGCAATAGTCGCTTACCGAGGTCGTAACCCATTCTTTCTCGCGACTATACGCTGTAGTGAAAGTGTGCTTCGGGTTTTGTTTGATGTCCATTCGGAAAGCGTCATTGTTTTTTTAGCTCAAAGAGATAACGAGTCATTTCGGCTATTGGATTTAATTAAAGAGAATATGGGAGAGGATTTTCTCCATTTTGTAGGGGTTGATGATTTTTTCTCCTTAAAAAATATGTGTCGTCAGTTTATTCAAAGGCATATTGAAAATGAGATGCTTGAAAAACTCCCATTACCTAACTCGTTGCGCCGTTATTGTTGGAGGATTCCTGTTCTTGTGAGGAATAAAGCAGAATGGGAAGAAATTAATGAAGATGCTGATTCAGCGTTGGAAAAATGGAGAACTATTAATGAAGAACCTGAGCTAGAGGTGGAAGAATGGGAATCTATTAATGGAGAACCTGAGTCAGAGGTGGAGTCAGGGCAAAAGCTTCAGATGTCCGTTAGTTCAGTAAATATTAAAAAACGAGGAGGAATTACCAAATTATGGAAGTGTTTGATTCCTTTTTATCAGGGTAAAAATGGCTGTACAAAAGCTAACTCATCTGAAAAAACGATAAAATGGAACCAACGTAACCCTGAAGCTTTCGCCCTGGGGGCGGAATGGGCTTCTGGGTCACCGGTCGGATCGGATTCATACCGGGAGGAAGAGTCGGACTGGGAGGAAGAGTATTCCTGAATGCCTGCTATTTAGTTCCCATCCAGAAACGCTCTACGTATGGCAAGCGGTTAAACAGCGCTGTCCACCGTTGCAGTACTGCTTTTGTATCCCAACACTAACACTAACCGAATTCACCATTGATGTACTACCATATGATAATGATTAGACATCAAGGCATAGGCACAGATTTCAATGGCACGATTGACGAAGAGAATGCAGACAGTTGTTTTAACCGATCAACCGCCCATTCCCTGCGATGCTCATAATTCTTGCCACTGAACTCATCTTTACCACCGAGAAAAGCCCGGCGAACACAACGAGCCATGCAATGACAATACGGTGTACTGACTGGATCGATCAGGTTTTTTCGTACTGTGGTCATTGTCACTCAGGCCTTCTTATTTGTGATGCCGGGATAAAGATTGATCAGTTGTCTGATTGGTCAAATAATTAATAGCTGTCGTTAATTTCGATTTCCTTTATTTCTCACTCCAGCCACGGAAAGCCGGATAATTAAACGGATACAGCAGCTTTTATATGTGGATGAGCCTCATAGTTAACCAGCTCAAAATCATCACCGGTAAATTCAAACAGATCACCAATGGCCGGATTCAGCTTCATCTGAGGCCTCTGATAAGGCGTTCGGCCTAATTGCTCCTCAGCCTGTTCCAGATGATTTGAGTAAAGATGAGCATCACCAAAGGTATGCACAAAATCACCAGGCTCCAAATCACAAACCTGGGCAATCATCATGGTTAACAGGGCGTAGGACGCAATATTAAAAGGCACACCCAGAAAAACATCTGCGCTGCGCTGATACAGCTGACAGGAAAGCTTCCCATCCAGTACATAAAACTGAAAAAGGCAGTGACAGGGAGGTAACGCCTGCCGTCCCATGGCTGCATTTTCTTTAGGTGACCGGGCTACATCAGGCAGTACCGAAGGATTCCAGGCACTGATGACCATTCGCCGGGAATCAGGGTTGGTTTTGATCTCATTCAGTAACCACTGAATCTGATCGACTACTTCGCCATTGGCGCCTTCCCAACTCCGCCACTGTTTGCCGTAAACCGGACCCAGCTCCCCCTCATCGGTTGCCCATGCATTCCAGATACGAACCCCGTTCTCCTGAAGATAACCAATATTGGTATCGCCTCTCAGGAACCACAGAAGCTCATGAATAATTGAACGCAGATGGCATTTTTTGGTGGTTACCAGGGGGAAACCTTCAGACAGATCAAAGCGCATCTGATAACCAAACACACTGTAGGTACCGGTGCCCGTGCGATCCGATTTGAAAGTGCCATGATCCTTCACATGGCGTAACAGATCCAAATATTCTTTCATTGTTTTTTCAATCCACTTTTGTTCAGCTTTGATAGTTTCAGCCAGGCAGTATCATCGCTATTCATACCATTAACCAATGGGTGACGACGACATCCCCAAACCATAAACACTATGCCCATCACGACCATCGGCAACGATAACAGCTGCCCCATGGTCAGCCAGTCAAAAGCAATAAAGCCAAGCTGGGAATCCGGTTCACGTACGAACTCAACAGAAAATCTTGCCAGTCCATAGATCAATAGGAACAAGCCTGAAACCGACATTCGTGGCCTGGGTTTTGAAGAAAACCACCAGAGGACACCAAACAGTACGAGCCCTTCCAGAAAGAACTGATAAAGCTGTGAAGGATGCCTGGCCAGTTGACTGGGGTCGGTCGGAAAAATCATGGCCCAGGGAGCATCGGTCGCCCTTCCCCAGAGTTCACCACCGATAAAGTTGCCAACTCTGCCCAGGCCAAGCCCCAATGGAACCATAGGGGCAATGAAATCGGTTACCTGAAAGAAGCTCTTACCCTGGGAGCGGCCGTAGAGCCACATGGCAACAAGAACACCAAGAAGCCCGCCATGAAACGACATCCCGCCATCCCAGACTTTAAACAACCAGAGTGGGTCCCTGACAAAATAATCAAAGTTATAGAAGATCACGTAGCCGAAACGCCCCCCCAGAATAACCCCCACAGCACCGTAAAAAACCAGGTCACTGACCTGTTCCGGATGCCATAACCCTCCGGAGCGACGGGCACGAACACTACCGAGCCAGAGCGCCAGGGCAAAACCTGCCAGATACATCAGGCCATACCAGTGCACACTTAAAGGACCAAGACTAAAGGCAATGGGATCTATCTCAGGATATGCAATCACAAACCGGTTCCGATCAACAAAATATTGCTCCAGTGTACCAAGGTATCTGGCTACTGAGCCAGTCGATGTTGCGTTGATATTCGCTGCTTGAACCGGTTATCATTATGGGTTCGAAGTTACTGACCGGATACAGATTGAGTTAAAGTTCGATCCAATTTTTCAATAACCTCTGTTAGCGTCGGCCGTAGACGAGGATCTCTGTGAGTCATCGCTCGCACCAAATCAACGAGTTCTTCATTGGGGATACTGACACTGGAAATTATCTTATTCCATCTTGAATCAAAGCCATCAAAAAAAGAATCAAAACACGGGAAAAGACTATCATATTTGTAGAAAATCATTCTATCTGGACAATCTGCCAGCAACTGAAAAAATATAAAGCCGAGAGAAAAAATATCCGCCTTTTTTGGAAAGTCCAGACTTACCCCCCCAGCAACTTCTCTTGAATGTGCTTTAAGCCATAATTTAATGGCCTTATGATAAACCTCAGGTGCAAAGTAATTACAAATACTATTTGGAGAGTAATAGACAGGCACGATATTTTTCATATTCACTGATTCACCAAAATCGATGATAGCGACTTTCAATTTTTCACAACCACTTTTATCGAGACTCTTATTGATAATAATATTACTTGCTTTAAGGTCACCATGATAAATAGATTTCCGATGAAGGAATTGTAGTTGACAGGCAAGCTCTCTAGCGATGTTAAGTCGTCGATTCAGGCTTACATCTTTATGACCTGACTCTACCTTTCCCTTTTTGGGCTTCACAGGAGAAAAAAGTGGGTTTTCCAACTGTTTTTTAAATGTACAACTCAACAAAGAACCTTCAACAAGATCCATAGCCAGGTAGACTTTAATTGATCCATTACTGGTTTCAGTTACTGCAATACCAAGTACAGAAGGAGCCTGACTAACAGTGGATGCCTCCATTTGGCAAAACACCTGGCGTTTAAAATTCCTGAAAAAAAGATTAATCTCAGAATTCTCGTGTGTTTGTTCACATTTTAACGTCATTTTTTTTATAGCAACAAGCGTTTGCTTTTTAGCTCCACCCTCCGACTCAAGCAAACCAAACTTTATTACTGAATGAGGAGTCTTACCAATAAAGAAGCATCTTTCGGTACTTTTTATTTTTTTAGTTGCATCCGAATTAGAATGCAACTCCAGTTTGTAACCCAATTCTTTTAATTTCGATTCCGGTGCCGAATTGAGTAAATTAATAATAACTTCTTCCTCATTTTTTCTACAGCGCATCTGAGTGTACTGAGAACCACCTTCTTTTTCGGAATTTTTCTTATAAACCCTGCCTAACTCAAACACATTCAAACCATTTGACTTATCTGCATCAAAGTGTTTGCGAAAATTTCTTATAACACCTCCTTCTTTCAATGGCTCACATTGATCTTTCAACAATATAGATTCCGAACAACTTCCTTTATTCTCGTAATTAAACTGATGCTTAGGGATATCATTATTATTTACTGATTCTGTAATCTCCCGGTCACTAATATTGCGTTTTTTTGAATCCGTACTCAACTCAAAGACATTTGGTTTTTTTCTCTTACTTTTACTCAAGCGAGAAACAGTACTACTTGCTTTTTCACTGGTACTGACTTTAAATCCATTAAGCATTTGTGGCTGATCAGAATCATTCTTATCACACCCACCACGGAGAACTGAGTAATCAATAGCTCCCAGCTTGTTTGATGCCTGCATATTCGGACCTATTTCACCCTTCCCTGTTTGCCCATTGACGGAACAGGCTATTGAAACTGATTAAGCCTCCCAGCCAAGCCCCTGACTGACTCAGTTCCAGATAAGTGTTGATGCTTTACCATAAATAGCTGAAAACCTGATGTGGAGAGACCCTCAGGAATTCAGGTAATCTCGCGCTGTTGCTGCCTTGGGGAAGCATACCAATACTTAACCTGAACTGAGCCCCCCTGACTTATTTCTCTACTGATACAGCAGAGACCATATTCCCGACAAATAGTTCCCAATAAAATCCAGCCCATTAATAAACAGGTCTTATTAAATCAAAAAATACCCACCCACAAAAAACAAAAACACAGCAAACATTTTTTGCAGTTTTTCAGCCGGAAGCCCATGAGAAAGCCTGGCTCCAAGCCGGGCAAAGAGAACACTGGTTAAAACAATACCGAGAAAAGCGGGCCAGTAAATGTATCCTGTGGCAAGAACCGGTAACCAGGGATTCTTTTCCCCCAACACCATATTGGATACAGCCCCCATCACAGCAATTGGAAACCCACAGGCTGCCGAGGTTCCCACTGCCTGCTTCATGGTCAGGCTAATACGCCTGAGAAAAGGAACAGAAAGCGTTCCACCTCCGATCCCAAACATACTGGAAACAGATCCAATCACAACACCTGCGCTTATTAACAGGGCTTTTCCGGGAATTCTTGCACCTTCATGAACCTTGAATCCAAACCACATCTTTACAGACACCAGAATGGCAAACACACCCAGAAGCTTTTGCAATAGATGGCCACTCAGATTAATCGCCGCATACACACCCAGGAATGCACCAGCTAGAATACCAATGCTCAACGTAACAAATATTGGCCACTGCACTGCTCCCCTTTCCTGATGGGCCTTGATAGAACTCAAAGAAGTAATCGCCATGGTGGCCAACGAAGTTCCCACTGCCATATGAGTCAGTACTTCGGGAGACATTCCCTGAATTTTGAAGCTGAAAATCAGCACAGGAACAATAATCAGCCCACCGCCAATACCAAATAAGCCAGCCATTCCTCCGGCACAAGCTCCCAGAATCAGATAAAGGAGAAAGAGCATTACCTATTCCTATACGCAGACAGTTGTTTTCCGATTATACGACGGTAAATATTTATAGGGTAACCGTCTTCTCAATACTATCTCCAAAATGATAACACCCTGTATTCACAGGTCATAAACCCAATAATACCTCTAATCAGGGGGGGGGGTATCTGTAAATCAAATCATAAACAACATATTACCTTTGAAAATAACAAGATATTCAACTTGAATTATTAATGAAAAGTTAAACGACAGTTTATATTCAAATAGTTGAAAAATTAATCTAAACTGACTGGATGCCTATTAATCAGTTGGTCAACTTATCAACTGATGCCTTTCCTGTTTATAAATAATCCCTGAAAAATCAAAGCGCAAAATGTATAGACTTTCGTATCTATAAGTTCTATAACGTAAACGTACGTGCACATTTTTAGTAGAATTTATGTGTCGTTCATAAGGATACAAGACTCCTGAAATATAACTAAGTAGTACGCCTTAAAAGACTTACAACGATCAGGCGAGGGATAAAATAAATGTCCATATTTGCGCAATACCAGCAGAGATACGAGGCCGTCCAGCAGGAAGAGATGAGCCTCGCGGAGTATCTGGAGCTCTGCAAAAACGATCCCTGGGCTTATGCCAACGCAGCTGAACGTATGCTGAGTGCTATTGGCGAGCCCGAAGTTATCGACACCGCCCGTGATCCGCGATTAAGCCGGATCTTCTCCAACAAACTGATCAAACAATACCCTGCGTTTCAAGATTTCTATGGCATGGAAGAAGCCATTGAGCAGATTGTTTCCTATTTCAAACATGCTTCCCAGGGACTGGAAGAGAAGAAACAGATTCTCTACCTGCTGGGTCCCGTTGGCGGTGGTAAATCCTCCCTTGCCGAAAAACTGAAGCAGTTGATGGAAAGAATACCTTTCTACGCTATCAAAGGTTCTCCGGTGTTTGAATCCCCCCTGGGTCTTTTCAACCCGGATGAAGATGCCGATATTCTGAAAGAAGAATATGGTATTCCCAACCGCTATATTAAATACATCATGTCGCCCTGGGCCGTGAAGCGCCTGAACGAGTTTGGTGGTGACATCTCAAAATTCCGGGTAGTTAAACTTTACCCAAGTCGTTTGAATCAGACGGCTATCGCCAAAACTGAACCCGGTGATGAAAACAACCAGGATATTTCCAGCCTGGTCGGTAAAGTCGACATTCGTCAGCTGGAAGAGTTCTCCCAGGATGATCCGGATGCCTACAGTTTCTCCGGCTCACTGTGTCGGGCAAACCAGGGCATCATGGAATTTGTGGAGATGTTCAAAGCGCCGGTTAAGGTGCTTCACCCACTGCTGACGGCTACTCAGGAAGGTAACTACAACAGCACCGAAGGTCTGGGCGCCATTCCCTTTGAAGGCATTTTACTGGCGCACTCAAACGAATCCGAATGGCAGACGTTCCGGAACAACAAGACCAATGAAGCCTTTATTGACCGGGTTAACATCGTCAAGGTGCCTTACTGTGTCCGCGTCAGTGAAGAGGTTCATATCTATGAGAAGCTGCTGGAACACAGCTCCCTGAAAAATGCGCCCTGTGCTCCGGATACTCTGAAGATGCTGGCCCAGTTCACCACTCTGTCCCGCATCAAAGAACCGGAAAACTCTGCCATCTTCTCAAAGATGAAGATTTACGATGGCGAGAACCTGAAGGATACCGACCCGAATGCCAAGCCTCTGCAGGAATACAGAGATATGGCCGGGGTCGATGAAGGCATGAACGGCCTCTCTACCCGTTTCGCGTTCAAGATCCTCTCCAAGGTCTTCAACTTTGATTCATCTGAAGTGGCTGCCAACCCGGTTCACCTGCTCTATGTACTGGAGCAACAGATTGAACAGCAGCAGTTCCCGGAAGAACTGCATGACCGGTACATGTCGTTTATCAAAGAATATCTGACGCCTAAATACGTAGAGTTCCTGGGTAAAGAAATCCAGACCGCTTATCTGGAGTCTTACTCAGAGTACGGCCAGAATATCTTTGACCGTTACATTACCTATGCTGATTTCTGGATTCAGGATCAGGAGTACCGTGATCCCGATACCGGCCATATCCTTGATCGCTCTGCGCTCAGTGAAGAGTTGGAGAAAATTGAGAAACCAGCCGGCATAGCGAATCCCAAGGATTACCGTAACGAAGTGGTGAACTTTGTCCTCAGGGCTCGAGCCAATAATGACGGCAGTAACCCAAGCTGGATGAGCTACGAGAAGATGCGCTCAGTGA
>NZ_JAVRMB020000188.1:0-2869 GCF_031844845.1 Endozoicomonas sp. | reverse complement strand
ACCTCAGCGCCTTACAAATACGACCTGTCCCGCTTTAATGTCATTAACACCGTCAGCTTTGACCATCCTGACCCATCAATCTTTACCGTACTGACCTCTCAGAGCGATACCCCGGGAGTTGCTAACATTGACTTTGTCATCTTCCCACCCCGCTGGATGGTCGCTGAAAACACATTCCGTCCTCCCTGGTATCACAGAAATGTCATGAGTGAGTTTATGGGACTGATTCATGGCACTTATGACGCCAGGGAAAAAGGGTTTGTTCCTGGTGGTGCCAGCCTGCATAACTGTATGAGCCCCCATGGTCCGGAAGCCGGGGTGTTTGAAAAAGCCAGTAAGGCCAATCTTCAACCGGAACGGTATAAGGACACCATGGCCTTTATGTTTGAATCCCGCTTCGTTTTTGCACCAACCCGTTTCGCCCTGGAGTGCGAGGCTCGTCAGGCCAACTATATTGAGTGCTGGAAAGGAATCAAAAAGCATTTTACGCAATAGCAGACGTCATCCTTTTAAGTAGAGAACCGCCTCAACCGGAGATCAACAGTTCACCATGCTGACACTTAATGAAACCCACGATGCAAACCTCACCAGCTGGGTTGCCTCGGCCAATAATGCGAATAACAAAAGCAGTGATTTCCCCATTCAAAACCTGCCTTTCGCCATCTTCAGACGAAAAGGCAGCAAAGAGTCCTTCCGGGCTGGTGTCGCCATTGGTGACCAGATTCTGGATATGGCGGCGGCATACCAGACAACAGTTTTTTCAGAAGATCGCTCCACAGGTAAAGTCCGGAAAGCACTGAAAGCCTGTTGTGATGAAACGTTGAACCGTTTTATGGGGCTTGGTTTTGAACATTGGTCAGCATTGCGAAGGGCTTTGTTCCATGCCCTTCGCACAGGAGCTGATGAAGAGTCAGAACTCTCAGGCTGTCTTGTGCCTATGGCTGATGTTGAGTACCGCCTGCCCTGCCAGATCGGTGATTACACCGACTTTTATACCTCCATTTACCATGCCACCAGCGTTGGCTCACTTTTCAGGCCCGACAACCCACTGCTACCCAACTACAAGTGGGTGCCCATTGGTTATCATGGGCGTGCGTCGTCTATTGAGGTATCAGGCCATAGTTTCCGTCGCCCCTGTGGACAGACAAAAGCACCCGATGCTGACCAGCCATCTCTTGGCCCGTGCAAACGGCTGGACTATGAGTTGGAAATGGGAATCTTCATCGGCGCTGGCAACGCTTCAGGAGAAGCAATCAAACTGGATCAGGCTGACCAGCATGTATTTGGCCTGTGCCTGTTTAACGACTGGTCTGCCCGGGATATCCAGGCCTGGGAGTATCAACCTCTGGGGCCTTTTCTGGCAAAAAACTTTGCCTCCACCGTTTCCCCCTGGATTATCACCCTGGAAGCCCTGGTACCGTATTTTACAACCTTCGAACGCCCAGTGGATGACCCGCAACCACTTCCTTACCTGGATTCAGAGAAAAACCGCCAGCAGGGTTCCATAGATATTCAGTTATCAGCCCATCTGCTGACCGAACAGATGAGCCAGAAAGGTGAGGCGCCGGCACAACTCTCCCAATCCAGCTTCCGACACTCTTACTGGACCATTAATCAGATGGTGGCTCACCATACGGTGAATGGCTGTAACCTCCAGCCGGGAGACCTGCTTGGCAGTGGCACCCAGTCCGGACCAAAGCCAGAAGAAGCGGGCTCACTGCTTGAGCTTTCCAATGGCGGTAAAAAACCCCTGAGCCTGCCCAATGGCGAAAACAGAACCTTTCTGGAAGATGGCGATACCGTGATATTCAAAGGCTACTGTGAAAAGCAGGGGCATGCCCGTATTGGCTTTGGTAATGTTCAGGCAACGATTTTGCCCGCTTTAACTGATAGCGGAGAGTAGAAGACAATGAAACTTTACTCTTACTTTCGCTCATCGGCGGCTTATCGGGTTCGCATCGCCATGAACCTGAAAGGGATTGATTACCAGCAGTCCGCCGTGAACCTGCTGAAAGGCCAGCAACAGTCCGAAGAATATAAAGCGATCAATCCGGAAGGTCTGGTGCCAGCACTGGTTACCGAACAGGGGATGCTCACTCAGTCTCTGGCCATCCTGGAATGGCTGGAAGAAACTTATCCGGAACCGTCAATTATCCCCGGAGACCCATGGCAGAAAGCACAGCTGCGAAGTATGGCTTACCTGGTCAGTTGCGATATTCATCCGGTTGATAACCTGCGGGTAATAAAATATCTGCAACAGGAATTGGCGGTGAGCGACGATGCCAAAAAACAGTGGTATAAGCACTGGATTCATACCGGATTTACTGCTTTGGAAGCACAGCTTAATGACCAGCCTTTCTGCTGCTCTGAGCAGCCCTCTATAGCCGACATCTGCCTTATACCTCAAGTGTTTAATGCCCTGCGATTCAAGGTGGATATGTCAGATTTCCCAAAGATAGCTACCATCTATAAGCACTGTAATTCGCTTCCGTCGTTTATTGATGCTGCTCCGGAAAACCAGCCAGATTCAGTTTAGCCGAGGGCTTTTATTGGAACCACAAAGGCACAAAGACACAAAGGAAAAGAAAAAAAGAGCGCTTTTTTTTGTGCTCTTTGTGCCTCTTGTGCCTCTTGTGCCCTATAGGTACAGGCTCGTTCCCACGGTCCGAGGTTGCCGCAAAAGATCTTAAATGCCGATTTATACCACTGCCGTCTTTCCCGCTAAGGAGGGTGTCGCAAAAGGGCAAAACACCCCCCGACCGTCATCCTCGCGAAGGCGGTTGTCGCAAAACCCTCCTCGCTCCCACGCTTTTAGGCCCTGTGGGTCCTGCGTGGTAGCGCCAGGACCCAACCACAGACACGATTCCTG
>NZ_JAVRMB020000187.1:0-7280 GCF_031844845.1 Endozoicomonas sp. | reverse complement strand
CAGTGTGAAAGGACCATTTTCTGAAACCGGGAAGTTAATCGCTTCACCGGAAGGGTTTATGGCGATAATGATCACTTCATAGGCTGGATCAATGTTTTCATAAGGGGCTTCATCACTGATGCGCTGAACAATCAATCCGGGCACCTGGTTCGGTCCGGTGTTCAGGTAAGTTATACGGTCAATGACGTCCTGTTCTGTTTTCAGCCTGAGCAGCGGTGAGCTTTTCCGGATTTTTAACAGACGCTGAAAATTGGCATCAGCCAGGGCAATAGCCGACTGGTCCGGGCGGGTGGTGTCATCGGCAATAATGGTTTTAATCAGGTTCCAGTTATTGCCGTCTTTGTCTTCCCTGGGCAGGCCCTGATTCCAGTAGTTATTGTCCGGGTCGGGCATGCGGTTAAACCAGTCACCAGAATCATAACTGTCCCTTTCCATGGACTTTGACCGTAGCCGTTCTGAGCCGGCATGAATAAAAGGAACCCCCTGACTTAACAGGGTGATGCCCAGCGCCAGGTTATGGAGTTTAACCCGGTTGGCCGTGGGCATTCCTCTGGGCAGTTTATACATCATAATATCCCAAAGCGTCTGGTTATCATGCTTGGAGACGTAATTGATCACCTCCTGGGGATCAAGACTGTAACCCGCCGGTGCACCGTTATAGTCGTAATCCATGCCATAACGGAGGGTTCCGTGACAATCCACGAATCGGAAGTTTTTCAGGTTAGCCGCCATGCCCAGCCGAATGATATCGGCATGGGCGCACAGCGCCGCTTCGGCCTCAGTCACGGGTGCAGACTGTGTTTCATTGGGGTGGTAATACAGTCCTGAGGCGTACCCCTGTGATTGCCGGATGGCGTCGGCTTCGTCAAAAGGGCTGCCACCCCGAACCTTGTCTCTCATTCGGTCGGTGAAGGTGCCGACACCGGTACCCGCCATATTAAGCTGATTGGCGTTAACGCCTCTGGCATTGCCGGCCACTTCGCCAAATTCCCAGCCTTCACCGTAAAAATAGATAGCCGGGTTAATGCCTTGGACAGCCACCAGGGCTTTCTCCATATTACGCTTCAGATGGTGTCCCATCAGGTCGAAGCGGAAAGCATCCACCTTGTAGTCTTTTACCCAGACCTTCAGGGAATCGATCATCAGTTTTTCCATCATATGGAACTCTGACGCCGTGTTTGAGCAACAGGTGGAATTCTCCACCACACCCGTATCCGGATTCAGTCGCTGATAATACCAGGGGACGATTCTATCCAGTACCGACCGGTCTCCGATC
Source organism: Endozoicomonas sp. (assembly GCF_031844845.1). Taxonomy (GTDB): domain Bacteria; phylum Pseudomonadota; class Gammaproteobacteria; order Pseudomonadales; family Endozoicomonadaceae; genus Endozoicomonas. The sequence continues at coordinate 6,004 of NZ_JAVRMB020000187.1, read as the reverse complement.
CCGTGAGCATGGGTATGGTTGTACACCACATCCATTACCACACCCATTCCGTGTGCTTTCAGGAATTTGACCATTTCCCGGAACTCTTTAATCCGGGCAGTGCCTTCAGCTGTGCTGGCGTAGCTGCCTTCCGGAACCGTGTAATGGAAAGGGTCATAGCCCCAGTTAAAGCTGTCCACAGGGCGAATATGCTGATAGAGGTATTGGGCTTTTTCGGTGTTTGGGTCCAGAGATTGCAAATAAACGTCGATGGTTTGACTAAGCATTGGCGGCTGGCAGAAAGTGCTGAAGTAGTCAGCGTCTGCCTTGACTTCCTCTCTGGCGCAGAGCACTGCCAGGGTTTGCGAGATATCTACGCGGTTGGCAGGATCTTCATCCACAGTGGCAATATCAAATGCCGGCAGCAAATGTACATGAGTTAAGCCGACACCTTGCAACTGCTTTAAATGCGCGGTGGCTTTGTCATCGGTAAATCCGGCAAACTTACCTGCTTTTTGGGCATCCACCCCTGCTGTGTTTATGCTGAAATCCCTTATATGAGTCTCATACAGCACCATATCTTCCGGAGCTTTGGTATTGAATGACACCTGCTTCCAGCCATCCGGTTTTAAATCAGCATCATTGAGATCAACGGCCTGAGAGTACCGGCTGTTGGTGGACAGGCTCAGAGAGTATGGGTCAGTGACTTCATAGTTTTCTATATGGCCGGTCAGGGGATGGAAGACGGTGACCTCGTAGCGATAAAAAGATCGGTTATACCGTGTTTTATTGTCAGTCTTGAAAACCCAGACACCGGCACTGTTTTCTGTCATGTCATGGTATTCTGTTGCTTCATCGTCGGGAGATCGTATCGCCAGCCTGACCTTTTTGGCGGTAGGTGCCCATAGTTTAAACTTAATGCCTGAACCACCGACCCTCGCCCCCAGCTCACCATCGTATTGATATAACTCATCCAGCACGCCCTGAATTTGCACCCGGGTGGCATATTTGGGTTGATCGCCTTTATAGGCGACAGCCAGCAACTGTCCCTTAAGGGCCTCTTTAATCGTTTTTGTCGTTGTGGATACGGTAAGCGGGCTGCGCTGCATCAGGTGAGGGAATTTTTCACGCACGCCGGGATTAATAGTACCGCCTTTGCCGAGTGTGATTTTCTGGTAGTTACCGGACATACCCTCAGGCGACAGCGTCATACTGGCATCGGCGGAATAGAACAACTCAGTTTTATCAACATCACTGCCGCCCCCTTCATTCCAGAGCAGGGTAGCGGCAGAAACCCAGTGCGCCCTGGCACCATCAATAGTTAACGGTGGCCCATCCAGTGGGGTTTTGGAAAACAGATTGTAGCCGCTGTAAGTGTAGGCAAGCTGACCATCGGTATCTGAAAAATTCCAGATCATATCGCCACCAAAGTCTTTCTCATCCCCTTTGTGGACAATGATGTTCAGGCAGTCTTTGGTATTAGAAACGGTATCAGACAGCGGGATTCTGTATAACGCACCGTAGCTCTCGGTGATGCTTTCTGGCATCCACGGCTGGTTCCAGTCGGTGTCCGCTTGCCCGAATGCCTCGCAGTTCTCGTTATTGAACAGGTGCAGACCCCAGCCATCGTAAATGCCATCGGGGCGTTTATAGTAAAGCATCGCTTCTTTATCCGCTGGGTCTCCCGGAGTCTCAACAACAACATGCACATGCTGCACTGTACTGGTAAAACCAAAAGTCTGTTTTGTGGCGCTGATTTCAAGCCTGACAGGAAAATTTCCGGTTTTATCGGCGGCGCACTGTCCTCTCTCCTGACCAGCCTCTTTTGCTGACCCGTTTGCCAACCCTTTTGCCAACCCTTTTGCCAACCCTTTTGTCAACCCTTTTGTCAACCCTTTTGTCAACCCTTTTGTCAACAGGGTTGCGGTGCTCGTGTTCTTGTTCGTGCCCTCGCTCTCGCTCTTTATCCCGGTAGATACCGTCTGGAAATCGGGGAGTCCCGACGTTGAAGAAGACATCTCTGGCCAGATGACAGTAGCCTCTTCCCCTTTTAGCAGCCTTTCCACTAAAGGCTGTTTTTCAATAACGTCTGTTAGTCCTGTGGCATAAAGCGGGTTTGCCATAGCTATAGCCGTTAGCAAAAGCAGGTTCTGAATCTTCATAACTGTGATCCATTACTCCAGAGTTTTTCATTAGCAGAGGCGGTTTCGTAAAAGAGAAAAGCGGCAAGACTGATGACAAATACGTTCATGGCAGTTCCCGCACAATAGCTTCTTTCGTTTCGTGTCATGGGCTGGGCTTGTTATGTGAAGAATCAGAGAGATAAAGCAGTTTTTTCATAGGTCAATCAGGATTGATACTTTAGTTGACAAGTGTAGTTTATTTTAAAAGAAAGCTTGCTTTGACTCTCTGCCAACATGAAAGGATCATCATGTCGATTGTCATTTCATAGACCAGACTCTGTGGGAAGGTTGCCGATCAGTTTCCGAGCTATTGATGATAAAAGGGGGAGATGGGTTTAAAAAGCACTATCTGCACTTGGCGACATGCGTGGGTGAGGGGGGATTAAGTATGTTGTCAACTGAAATGATGCTGTTGGCAAGATACGGAAGCCCCATAATTCCGCTTGCTGAATGTTGCCAGGAAATTACAGGGCTCTCCTATAAGAAAGCCTGTGAAGCGATAAATCTTGGGAAATGGCCTTTCCCCGTAACCACTTCAGTTAATACTGGCGCCGGTAATTAGATGGCGGCATTTTCATAGGCTTGCGAAAGCAGCGAGAGAAATACATCTGCTTAACATATCCAAGCTCATCAGCGATTTGAACAATTCGCCTGTCAGTATGAATCAGTTTATTACAGGCGGCAGCCATCCGTTTTTCCTCTCGCCATTGCATGATGCTGACCGCGGGAAAAAACCGGTGACAGTTCCTCAATTTTGAATGAATTCAAGAATGACGACCCGCCCCGGTTTTCTGACAAAAGTTGCCTCATACCCCGGGCGATGCTACTAATTAATATCCTCTCTCTGTGAATTTTTACCCTGAGTTTTCAGTCTCCATAAGACTTTCCATTAAACAACAGGCAAACACATCATGATTTACAAAAATCCCGGTGAGCCAGACGCGCTGCTTAATTTTAAACCACAATACGAGAACTACATCGGAGGCCAATGGCTTGCTCCGGTCAATGGCGTCTATTTTGAAAATATCACTCCGGTGACCGGCGCTGTTATTTGTCAGATTCCCCGTTCGACAGAGGCCGACATCAACCTGGCGCTGGATGCCGCTCACGAGGCTAAATCGGCATGGGGCAAAACATCGGCAACAGACAGATCAAATATACTACTGAAAATAGCCGACCGGATTGAGCAGAACCTTGAATTACTGGCAGTGGCTGAGACCTGGGATAATGGCAAGGCCGTTCGGGAGACGCTGGCTGCTGATATTCCCCTGGCCGTGGATCATTTCCGTTATTTTGCCGGTTGTATCCGCGCGCAGGAAGGTTCCAGCGCTGATATTGACCAGCATACGGTTTCCTATCATTTCCATGAACCGCTGGGCGTAGTGGCGCAGATCATCCCCTGGAATTTCCCACTGTTAATGGCTGTCTGGAAACTGGCTCCAGCGCTTGCAGCGGGTAACTGCATCGTGTTGAAACCCGCTGAACAAACCCCGGCGTCTATTCTGGTGTTGATGGAAATTATGGGTGACCTGTTACCAGCGGGCGTTTTAAATGTGGTTAATGGCTATGGGCCGGAGGCCGGTGAAGCCCTGGCAACCAGCAATCGTATCGCCAAAATCGCCTTTACCGGCTCAACACCGGTGGGTTCCCACATTCTCAAATGTGCGGCAGAAAATATTATCCCCTGCACCGTTGAACTCGGTGGTAAATCGGCCAATATTTATTTTGAGGATGTCGTGCAACAGGAAGATGAGTACCTGAGCAAATGTGTTGAGGGCACCGTACTGGCCTTCTTTAACCAGGGAGAAGTCTGCAGCTGTCCTTCCCGGGTTCTGATCCAGGAGACCATTTACGATGAGTTTATCAGTCAGGTGGTTGAACGGGCTCAGCAGATCCAGCGTGGCAATCCACTGGATACGGATACTCAGATGGGTGCTCAGGCATCCCTGGAACAATTCGACAAAATCATGAGTTACCTGGAAATTGGCCGCCGTGAAGGTGCGCAGTTCCTGTTGGGCGGCAGTCAGGAAAATATGGGGAGCGGTTTTGAGAACGGTTTTTATATTCAGCCCACCCTGCTGAAAGGGACTAACGATATGAGAGTCTTCCGGGAGGAAATATTTGGTCCGGTGGTTGGCGTTACCACGTTTAAAGATGAAGCAGAGGCACTGGCCGTTGCCAACGATACCGAGTTTGGCCTGGGGGCGGGTGTCTGGACGCGGGACATGAACCGGGCTTTCCGTATGGGGCGTGGTATTGAAGCGGGCAGGGTGTGGACCAATTGCTACCATCACTATCCGGCACATGCCGCTTTTGGTGGTTACAAGAAGTCGGGGGTTGGTCGGGAAACTCACAAGCGGGCATTGGAGCATTACCAGCAAACCAAAAACCTGCTGGTGAGTTACGATATTAATCCGCTGGGCTTTTTCTAACCGGAATCACTGAATATCTGTGAATTCAATCAACAACTGGGAAGCCGTTATTAATATAATTTTTCCTCATTTATAAACTTGTTTATAGATTTTTTACTGATATTTGGTTTACTGCGGGGGAATAGGACGGTAAAAACAGAGTTGGATGGAAACAGAGAGCCAACTGCAAAAACGTGATTGCTCCTGTTATCCATTCCAGCGCATCAATAAAAAAAAATGCTGAGCATCTGTCGCTATGGAGTAGCACTTATGAATGAGATAAGAATAATTCTTGAACTGGCCATACATAACTACAAAGATCAATTCGAAAGGTCAGAAGACCTGAATACCCTGTATCAAAATGCAACCGACTCTGAGAAAGCCATCATTGACAAGGTTATAAAGCTGATTGGATCAGAAACCCTGCCTAAAATATGGGTTTACCTTAACCGCTAAAAGCCAGAGTTTCTAATAAAGTGGATCTTCGTCGTTTCATATGGATTTTGCCAGATATTATCGGATAAAACCCACACTGAACGACGATGAGCATACAAAAAACCATCGCTTTTTGAAAGCATTGCCAAGGGGCTAAGGAGACTTTCTTTTAAAATAAACTACACTTGTCAATTAAATCATCAACATTGGTTGTCCCACCCGGAAAACGGCTTTATCTCCCTGCTTTCTTCGTATAACACATTTTTTCCCCCTCTTGTTTGATGGATCACAGTCATGAAGATTCAGAACCTGCTTTTGCTAACGGCTATAGCTATGGCAAACCCGCTTTATGCCACAGGACTAACAGACGTTATTGAAAAACAGCCTTTAGCGGAAAGGCTGTTAAAAGGGGAAGAGGCTACTGTCATCTGGCCAGAGATGTCTTCTTCAACGTCGGGACTCCCCGATTTCCAGATGGTACCCACCGGGATAAAGATCGAGAGCACGAACAAGAACAAGAGCTCTGCCACCTTCTCGACAAACGGGTCAGCAAAAGGGACTGGTCAGGAGACAGGACAGTTGGTCGCTGATAAAACCGGAGACCCTCCTGTCAGGCTTGAAATCAGCGCCACAAAACAGACTTTTGGCTTTACCAGTACATTGCAGCATGTGCATGTTTTTGTTGAGGCTCTTTTAGTTGAGACGCCCGGAGAACCTGCGGATAAAGAAGCGATTCTTTACTACAAACGCCCCGATGGCATTTACGATGGCTGGGGGCTGCACCTGTTCAATAACGAGAACTGCGAGGCATTCGGGCAAGCGGATACCGACTGGAACACCGGACCGAACCAGGTTCCCGGATTGATTGTTCAGCGCATCAGTGATGAAGCCCCTTATGAAAACATTGATCCAGCCTATGAAGTGATCATTATCGCCATAAACCCTTCCGGTGAAGCGATTAACTTCCCGGTTTCAGAAAATGGTCCTTTCACACTG
>NZ_JAVRMB020000186.1:0-2591 GCF_031844845.1 Endozoicomonas sp. | reverse complement strand
CCAACGTAAGCCTGATCAGGTTGATCCCGACGAAAGCCACGCTTTAACAAGTTCTCTGCCACAGGCTTGTTATGGCGAGAGTCAGTCGTTGCCTTGAACCTTCGCTTGGTTTTACAAGCCAGCTCTTCCTCTTTCATCAACACCGCCGAACAGGCCCTGCCGGGCGACTTCCCGAAAGCCATTGATGATGCCGTGATGGACAGCAATGACGCGCAGCAGGCAATGATGATGCAGTATCTTTCTAACCCGGAGGTGGCCAGGGGCTTTGCCAGGGTGGTGTTTGATATGTTGAAGGGGTGAGGCATGACTTCAATATTTTTTGAACAAAAAATCAAAAAAGCAGTCTGCTTAACTAGCATGGCTATCATGTATTGCTTTTGAGGCGAGGTATGTTGTTATGAGTAACTCTGCTGAATATGATTCATCCTGGGATGATGGTAACGAGCCCTTGTGGGATAAAAAATACAAAGTGTGGCAAAAAAGAGACTGGGAGGATTATCTTGAAGAGCATCTCACCTTCCCGTTTCAGTCTGTCAGGTTCGAAGACCTGGACTCAAACCCGTTTGCTGATAATAAGGATGCACCTTTTTCAGTAGGCCATACCGTTGAGGTGTTGGGTATTGATGATGACGATGAGATGCGAGGCATTATCGTAAAAGTAAAAGAGGGGCGAAAAAAAGGATACCTTATGCTATGTGAGCTGGAAGTCGTATCCAAAGAAGATATGAACTTTTGGCCAGTCAGAGAATATGTGGTCTGGTTTGCCAATCGGTAATTACCTGAGCAGGCAAAGGTGCTGTTCAGGTACTTTGGTCAATGGGTAACCGGCATAACCCGAGTGTAGATATAAACCAGTGGCCGCTCTGGCGTGCCGTTTATGCGGGTTACCTCGCCGGTTAGCTTATGCCCTGCTGCTATATGCCGGTGGAACAGTTCCAGTCGTCTGATGAACATAAAGAAGCTTTGACATCCCATTGGCAATGCCTGCACCCTGATTTTCGCATCGATGGTTGAGGGCCTGCTTCTTAACAGGCTTTGACTGCGGCTACCTTATGACTGTTTAAACGCTATGCTTATGAAAAAAATAGCGACAATAGACAGGATAGGAGTACCCATGACCATTGACGATATTATTAACAGGCTTTCTAACCATGTAGTTGGTGAGTTGCCCGCAGAAACGCTGCTGGCGGCCAGTGAACAGCGGGCTGAGCTGACTCCGCGTTTGCTTGACTATCTGGAAGGTATTGCCGGGCAGGGTGATGAGATCCCCGAAGGGCAACGCGTGGATCTGGTCTTTTTTGCCTTTTACCTGCTCGCCCAGTTCCGGGAGCAGCAGGCATTTCCCCTGATGCTCCGGGTTGTTTCTGCCAGCCCCCGAGTGGTCAACCGCCTGCTTGGCTATGTAGTCAGTGAGAGTCTGGCGCGAATACTGGCTTCGGTAATAGTTGGCCAGGGCAGTGAAGAAAGTGGTGATGGCGGTAAGGTTGAGCCACTTAAACAACTGATTGAAAATGAAGCGATACATCCATACGTGCGTTATTCCTGCCTGACTTGCCTGTCTATTCTGGTTTTTTATGGTTTTCTTCCCCGGGAGCAATTGGGCAGTTATTTTCAACAGCTGTTCCATGGTGGGCTGGAGCGACAGCGTAGCCCTGTCTGGGATGGACTTGTGTCCAACAGCATAGTCGCTGGATTTGTTGAGTTGGAAACGGACATTATTCGAACCTTTGATGATGAATTATTAGTGGATTCATTTATGGGTAAGGACCGGCTCAGGGCTATGTTGCAAGAACACCCTGACGATATTCGCTTTCCTCCCTATGAAAATTTTGCCCTCATTGATGATTCTGTGGCCGAGTTGGAAGGATGGGCCAGCTTTAACAGCAGCCAACCGCAGAAAGAACGGACTGAACGGGTGCCTGTTGGGCGCAGCGCGGAGCTGGAAGACATTCAACGGGTTAAGAGACCCTGGCCTGCCAGAAAACCAAAGCCCGGGGCGCGAAAGCCTGCCAGCTCCAATAGACAATCAGGTCAACAAATGCTGTTGCGATCATCGTCTCCCGGGAAGAATCAGCAGCCTGTGGTCCGGCCAGATTCTAAAGTGGGCCGTAATGACCCCTGTCCCTGTGGCAGTGGCCGGAAATTCAAGAAGTGTTGTGGTTGAACGAGACTGCCTATTCTGGCAAGAGAGGGCAGGTGTGTCAGCCGACATGCCTGCCCTTCCGTCTTTCCCGCGAAGGAGGCTGTCGTAAAACCATCAGGAACCCTCGTTCCCATGCTCCGCGTGGGAATGCATACGGAGCTGGCCGAATGAGGAGCAGCCTCTCTTTGCCCGGGTTTGTGGGTGTTTCATGCAGGTTGCTTCATTTGTCGCGGGAACGAGTTCGAATCTCGCCCCGGTAGGTATAGTGCTTACTGAGCGCGTTCAATCCAGACGAAGTTTTCATTTCTGAGCTGCTGCTCTCCCGACCAGCGATAGGCTGCCAGTTTGCCTCCTGCCCGTGCAACACTGAAATCAACGCAGGCAACATTGTTTGAAAGGGTCTCAGGTGTGCCATCTAACCAGTAGTGACCAACAAACAGTGGTATAC
>NZ_JAVRMB020000185.1:0-24512 GCF_031844845.1 Endozoicomonas sp. | reverse complement strand
CAGAGCGATTGAGAAGCCAATGTAAAACAAATAAGGGAGTGTCCAGAGGGGAACAACCTGCCATTCAAGGATTGCCAATGGCAAACTGCAAAGAAAAGAAATCAGGTAGTAATAAAACAGAATCACACTGGCGGGCTCTGAGCTGGACAGCGCCCGGGTTCCAACCATTGATAGCGCAAGGGATAACCCGGAAACCAGACCAACCAGATGCCATATTTCAACACCGTCCAGATCTGGCTTCAGAATCAGAACAATGCCCACAAAGCCAAGTATCAGTGGTTGCCAATGGCTCTTTGGTACCGCAACCTTCATCCACCCCCAAACCAGCAAGGGTACAAACAAAGGCGCGATATTTCTTAACAGTGCTGCATCCACCAATGGACTATGTTTGATGGCCAGATAGTAAGCAAAAACAGAGCCAGCCTGAAACACCTCTTAACAGATGTGCTCCAGGGCGCCGGGTAGACCAGTGGCTGAGTGGATAACGCAACAGCATGGGTACCAGCAGGGTCAGGCAGAGGCCATACTGGAACAAAACAATGGTGGTTGCTGGTACCGCACCAGCAATCATCTTACTGGCAGCCCCTGCGGTGCTGGCTACCAGTGATGATATGACGGCAAAAAGAACCCCCTTCAGGGCAGTACCATGGCCACTCATCTCAACAAACCTGGTTATGACTTGCCGGAGAAAAAGGCACCTATCACCTGTCGGGCTTCATCGGAAACCATCCTTTCACCAAAGATGGCCCCTTCAACATCGATACGTTTCTGAACATCACGCTGACGAGTCTGAGTAATCAGTTGTTTCGTTAACAGCAGTGCTTCACGAGGCTTTGCTGCCAGCTCTTGCGCTTTTGCCAGGGCATATTCAAAGACTTCCTCATTAGCAATAACTGCATTGGCAATACCGTATTCCCGGGCTTTCTGAGCATCAAAAAAGTCCCCAAGCATGAGTAACTCAGATGCCCGCTGGCGCCCCATAATATCGGGCAAAAGCAAACTGGAAGCCGCTTCCGGTACCACCGCCAGATTCACAAATGGCAAACGCAACCGGGTGTTTTCACCCACATAAACCAGGTCACAATGGAGCAACAGGGTAACGCCGATACCCACAGCAATACCACTGGCAGCAGCCACAACAGGCTTCTTCTGCACTGCCAGCTGGCGAAGCATTTTCATGGCTTCAGGCTCTTCAGTAGAGTCCTGGGCAAGAAAGTCCTTCAGGTCATTACCTGCGGTAAACATATCAGGCTGGGCAGCAAACAGAATGACCTTAATACGGTCATCTTTATCAGCGGCAATCAGAGCGTCAAGAATGACAGCGTACATCGCTGTTGTCAGAGCATTCTTCTTATCGGTTCGGTTAAAGCGGATGGTCAGGATCTCATCCTGCTGCTCAATAAGGATCTGGTTTTGCTGATCCGACATGGGTCATACTCCCTGAAATTCTATTGTCATTATTCTGCCGTCCACACTGTATTACAGCTGCTGCTCAATTGGCAAAAAAAACAGGATAAAAGGAGGATCTCCCCCCTTTTATCGTGTAAGCCGTTGGGGTAATTCGACCCATGAGATTGCCCTTTCGGGAAAGCTGCAATTAAAAACATAAGTAGTTGACCATTTGTTTTCATATAAACTGACTGACCGATTGGTAAAAAAGTTTCAGGCTTGGGTGATTGTGGGTTAGCTGGGATTATTTGGTAAAATACACTGAGCCATATTTCAGTCGGATATCCTTTCAGCACATGGGGTGAGCCTATTGCTGATCAAACGATCGAAAATATTCGTTTTCATTTGGTTAACTACTTAGGAATTGTCCCGAAATAACTCCCACATTTCTGGTGCTATTCAGCACAGAAAAGATGTTTGGCCACGGAGGCACAGAGACACGGAGAAAAGCTTTTTATTTAAGGCTTTTCTCTGTGCCTCCGTGTCTCCGTGGCAAAAAAAACAGGGAAGTTATTTCCTGACTAATCCTCAGATCGTGCTAAACACCTCTTCGACTCCGCTCAGGATGAACGGAAATCGAGTTGGAAATGTCGGAATTATTTAAGGACGATTCCTTACCATCGTCATCCCTGCGAAGGTGCGGATCCACTGCCCGAGGTGGGCGGGAACGACGGAGAGCTGGTACTTTCTACAATGCCACTTCACTTACATAAACACATTCGATGTGTCCACAAGGAATCTAAAAAACACAGTATCATCTTTCAGGTAAGACACAGTCTTACCATTTCCATTTATCTGAGACTCTTCGAAATTACACTGATCGACAAACAGTGGACAACCGCTGGCGATATTCATATCACTTTTTGGTTTTTGGAAACTACTGGAGTGTGGGTCTGGCCTGAAACTATCCTTGTAATGCTGCTTGTTGGGGCCCAGATCCAGGAGATACATCGTCACCTTATTCTTGAAAGGCCAGGGAAGAAGGGCATCATAATTTCCTTTCATCATCACAAAAAACAGACTGCAATGGGTCCCTTTACCCTCACCATCCCCATTAAGATAGACTCTTGCGCACATCTTGTAACCATATTTGGAGGTATAGAATGGCTGGCTGTAGAGGGATAGTGTTTTCTCGTTTACGGCCTCCCGCTTTCGTCTGCTGTAATCATTTATTTTCCAGATCATCTGGCCATCATAACTCGTAGATTCCAAAATCTGGAATCGCAGAGCATGCGCAGACAGTTTCTCGTCATGTTCAGACACTAGTACACTTAACCTCGGCAATTCATTGTTCTGCCCAGAGGATTTTGATTCACCTGTTTCTCTCCGTTGTTCAGATTTTTCTTTCTGCTCCAATTGGTCCAATCGAGTTTCAAGCCCTTCAATACTTGCAGCTTGTCCATCGTATTTGACTGTTAAATCTTTCAACTTTAGAGAATTGTTTTTTATGCATTGCATCGCTGTTTTACATAATGATTCCACACAGTTAAGCCTCTCTTCACTCTGAGAAGATCTGCTGAGTAGAGTCTCACCTTCAGTAACTTTACAAGTATAGCTTCCACCTTGTCCGGTTCTGAATTCTCCAGTCTGACCACTTACCTGTACTAATGGACTAGTACGTTCGTCAAATAAATTACTTCCAGTGCGGCTGTTCGTACTTCGCGTTAAGTGACCGTCCATAATAAAACAAACCTTATAGTTAGCTAAAATATTCATAACAAAATAAGAGACAGCTGGTGATTCAATTAGTTCAATCAGGAACGATCATCCCTTTAAAATACCCACATATAGAAACCCCTACGGGTACTGATCAACTTATTCGGACCAGAACTACGGATTACTTAACCGGCTCGTCAATCCCTTTTTTATTCTCTCCAGACAGGGCTCACAGTAACAACGGGTTACCTCTTTTGGCACAGGGAGCAATATTGTTGCCCCTATATTTTTCCCGGATTGCAGAGATTTCATACACCAACAGCTTTCAAGCGGCTCTCCCCGGGTCGAGGCACATTGATTCGGCTGACCACATCCCGGACACATATTGACTTCAGTCATCACAGAGGAACTGAAGGTCACTGGCGATCGTACTGAAGGCGTCACCAGCTGGATCAGCCATATTGGTACCGGAGGCCCCAGGTTTGTGCTCCAGCACAGCCCGGAACCGGCCAGCCCCAACTATGCCATGATGGTTATCAACACCTCCTCTTCGGCAGTGATAGACGACATGATCCACAAGTTGGATAGCTATGCCTTTGAGAAATTTCCAGATCTTCAGATCACCAGTCGTCGTATAGAAAGCGGTGTCTCAATTACCAACCCCTTGGATATTCGCCTGTATGGCAAGGAGATTGATCCTTTATTCACGCTGGTTGAACAATTGAAAGCTGAAATGTCTCAGGTCAGCGGGCTGAAGAATATCAGCGATGACTGGGGACAACGTATCAAAAAGCTGAAAGTAGTGATCAACCAATCGAGGGCTTTACGCGTTGGCGCCACCAGCCAGGATATTGCGCTTGCACTGCAAAGTGGCCTGAGTGGGCTTGAGTTAACACAGTATCGGGAAGGTGAAGATGTTATTCCGGTGCTCCTCCGGTCAGTAGAGGCTGACCGACAGGATATCGATAAACTGGAAACGCTCTCGGTTTATATCCAGTCTACCGGTGAGTCCGTCACCCTGAAACAGGTTGCCGATATTGAAGTGGTCTGGGAACCGGCAAAAATCCTGCGCCGTGATGGTTTGAAAACCATATCAGTGGGCGCACAACTGGCCCCGGGCATGACGGCCACCGAAGGTTTTGCAAAACTGCAGCCCTGGCTGGATGAGCACGCCAAACGCTGGCCAACCGGCTACCGCTATGAATTGGGAGGTGAAGCCGAAAGTTCCGGTAAAGCCAACCAATCCATTGGAGAGAAACTGCCCATGGCGGCCTTTATTATCCTGATTTTGTTAGTGGCTCAGTTTAACTCCCTGCGTAAGCCCGCCATTATTCTCGCTACAATTCCATTGGGTATGATTGGCGTGATTATCGGCCTGCTGACGACTCAGTCCTTCTTTGGCTTTATGACCTTGCTGGGTGTGATCTCTCTGGCCGGCATTGTGATTAACAATGCCATTGTTTTGCTGGAACGGATCAAATATGAGATTGACGACAATGGGCTTTCAGCTCAGGAAGCCATTATCGTTGCAGCCCAGCGCCGGCTGCGTCCGATTCTACTGACGACAGCAACCACAGTGCTTGGGATGATGCCTCTTTATCTGGGCGGTGGCGAGATGTGGGAACCGATGGCCGTTGCTATTATTGCAGGCCTGCTGTTCTCAACCATCTGACTCTTGGCCTGGTGCCAGTGCTTTATTCACTGCTCTACCGGGTTAAGTATTAGTCTCAAAAATAGCACAGGGCTCTTAATGAGCCCTGTTTTCAATGAATTCCGTCCTCAACAACCTCACACGTTTCTGCCCTGAAGTTCTTTGAACGGTCATGCTGGATGCCATTTAGCTGCATTACCTCAGTATTCACGATATCTGCCAGATGAGTATTCAGGACAATTTTCTCCAATCCTTTGTATCCGGTGTTAATTTCCATAAACTCCTGCTCGTCTGACTCAATAAGCTGAACCAGCTGTGCCAGACTCCTGACTTTTTCAGAGCCCACACTGTCTACCTTTCTCAGGAAGATATTGTGGTAGCCACGATTGGCTTCATGGGGAAGTACTTTAAGAATCACAACCACTTCATCCTTATCAGGGAAACGGAAGTTGTTAAGAAGTACCGGAGTAAGGCCCGCATAGGAGATCAAATCATGACCAGCACCCATCAGCAGCTCTCTGGTCACCCTGCTAAACACCAGCCCCTGATAGATAAAGTAAGAGGGGGCCGTTTCTCCATCAACACCCAGCAGCAAATCACGGTTAATGGGCTGGCTCAGGGTCACCGTTACCTCCTGCTCCTGTTTATTACGAATAATCCGGACGCCAAGGTTCTCTCCTACTTGTCTGGAGTGAACAATATAGTCCATGGACACCCGCTCACTTCCCCGGAAAACAATGGTTTTATCATGGCCTACCGGGTACCCGTCCAGCTCCAGAATCACATCATCCGGTAGCAGCACCCCATCAGCAGCAGACCCCGGGATAACATGGCGAACCAGAACGCCCTTGTTCTCTTTCACCCCATAAACGACTTTTAAAAAGTCATTTTCAAGTTCCTCGGTGTCAATCCCGAGGCTGGGGATCCCATTGTAATGACCGTCGGATACATCCCGGAGAAAATGCCGGACCACATTAACAGGAACAACATGAGCAATATTACTGGCTTCAAAGGGGCTGAATCCCTGCATCAGCACACCAATAAGTTCACCGTTGACCACAGCAGGCCCACCACTGTTACCCGGGTTACTGGCCGCATCAATCTGTCCCGCCAGAAATGAGAAACCGGAATGACTGTAGGGCTGATACTCCAGACGGGATAACACCCCCTTGGTCGCACTGATGGTATCACCGCCAATGGGATACCCCAGTAACATCAGGTCAGTCTGTAGCGGGGGGACTTTGCCGAGAGGGATAGGGAGAGTGCCACTGAAAAACGCGTCTTTCTCATGCTCGTGAAAGGGGACCAGTAATGCCAGATCCAGCTCATGGGATACCCACAGGGGTTTCAGCTTATAGCGATCCGTCTGCCCATGTTTCCTTCCCTCAATATAGGTATGTGCGCTGATGACATGGCTGTTGGTTAATACGGCCCTGAGATCATTGTCAGGTAACTGTATAATCGCGCCAGAGCCATATTTCTGCCGTGGGCCAAGATTGGTCCATGGGTTCTGGTGGTCATACTGATTAAATGAGGTATAGATTTTGATGATTGAATCCCTGACCTCCTGATCTTCCGAATACCCGGGCAGAGCGTCAGTCATCACTTGCTCATCAGTGTATCCATATATCGAAACTGCCAGAAAAATAAAACAGACGGCTTTAACAATACAATTAGGCCTCACAACCCACCACCTCAACGGCTAGAGAAAGAACACTTCAAGCTAGCACAAAAAAAATATCCCGCTCGCTTTGAGGATTGGAGCCACAAGTATCACAGGCACCTGCGAGGTAAAGTTCTGGTATAATCTGCGTTACTCAATAGCTTTTATGAAAGTAACAGGTTACTCCCCATGATTGTTCTTTCACCCGATTCCCTGAATGAAATGTATGCCCGTCACCTTGACTGGTATCCAGCGATTCAGAACCCGACGCCCCCCCCTGAATATATTGCAGGCCTCGCTGATATCATGGCTCAGTTCGACCTGATTCTACTGGATTCTTATGGGGTTCTGTGCCGTGGAAGCACCCCAATTGAAGGGGCGGCTGAGGCAATCCGGCAACTCAGAAATAACAACATCCCATTTTTGGTCGTATCCAACGACACACTGACCAACCATTCTGTCGCTGCAGAGAAATACCATACCCGGGGTTTTGATTTCACCGGTGAAGAAGTGCTGACCAGCCTGGATATTACCGAACAATACCTGAGTACATTAGAGAATAGCGGGAATATTGCTGTAATAGCGCCACTGGAGCACCCATCCAACCACTTGCTGGAAGGCATGGTCCGCCTCAATGGCTGTAATGGTGAAATCCCTGAAGAGGTGGATACCCTGCTGTTCCTGACCGGTGCAGGCTGGACCGTTAAAATGCAGGAAAACCTGGTAAACAGTGGCAATGGCCGTCAGTTCAAATTAGTGGCGGGTAATCCCGATATCGGTGCTCCCCATGGCGAACACGTTACCGCTACACCGGGTTACTTTCTGGCAGATCTGGTGGAGCATACTGCCCAGAAGGCAAAGCCAATACTGTTTGGTAAACCGGACAGTTCCATTTTTTCAGCCGCGGTAAAACAACATCAAATTTCGGACCCATCCAGAGTACTGATGGTCGGTGACACCCTTTACACCGATATTCTGGGGGGGAATGCCATGGGCTTTAAAACATTATTACTGCAGTGTGGTGTTTATCAGAATGAGGATATTATGGCGGTCATTTCCCACACGGGAATAAGCCCTCACTATATTGCTCCGTGCCTCTGAAAATATCGTTTAAAAGTGCATGGCTCAAATATAATGTTTGTGCCATGTACAGAAGCGGAAATAGTTTCAAACTGTTTTACTTGTTTAGCTGGCGTAGCAGAAACTTCTTCATCGACAATACCAGGAACTTACCTGGTTGGTTCCGGAGAACTATCACTCTGAACGCCTGATGCTTTATCGTCACTATTGAGAAGCTCTTGCACCGTCTTTCCCGTGTACTCGAATTCATTTCCTGGAAGCAATTTTACTGCCATTTTACCCCCATGATTATTAAGCACCCGCTGCAAGTCATCTGCCTGCACTTGTTCAACTTGACCCCGTAAATGCTGACTCTCTTCTGGCGTCGGGGATCCAAATAGACACCTCCTGGCAGAGCTGCCAGCTTCAATCGGGGAGCCTGCCGACCTTGCTGCGTTAGAATCAGCTCTGCTTGCTAAACCAGTCTGTACATTACTATTCACTGTTACTGAGTAAGCCCCACCATTTCGCATTTGCACAAAGCCTGATGATCTGGATGGAGCGGTAGTAACAGGTGCTGACTGTGTTACAGCAGCTGTTGTCGCAGTTGACACTGGCATTAGGCTTACCCCGTTAATTGTGTGAAAACAAAAATCTCTTGCTACAGGAATGACTTATTGCCTGCCCCTTTAGGTGGAGATTCAATAATGTTTAAACGGTATATAGACTTCATCTTCCAGAGAAAGTTCTGAGAAATGTGCATTTTCTGACTGCTTAAGGCCCAGATATGATCAGGCTAATCCATCCCTGATATAAAGGGATAAATACCTTGCTGCGCCCAATCTTGAAGCATAGGCAAAACGGACGATGCCCAGCTCAGAAATGCTGTTAACAATAGCGCCATGCAATCTAATCCGCCGTGATTAAATAGCGTACTACTAACAATAAAAAGACACCTTCATTCGCCAGAAGCAGGTGTCCGCTTTCCTTAGAAGAGAAAGGAGTAACCCATGGCTACTGTTCAGGAAGTTTTCGAAAATATTAAAGGCCGTTTTGACGAGTCTGCTGCGGCCGGTCAGACCCTGACTTTCCAGTTTGACCTTACTGATGACAAGGCATACTACGCGGCGATCGAAGACGGTGTCCTGGAAATTGCTGAAGGCACCAAGGACGATGCTCACGTCACTCTGATCATGGACAGCGAAACATTTGTTGGCCTGATGAGCGGAGAACTGGACGGCATGCAGGCATTCATGACTGGCAAGCTGCGTACTGAAGGCAACATGATGCTGGCTTCCAAGCTGGGCGAATTCTTCAAGCAGTAATTTATAGCCAACCGTCATACCCTCTTATAAAGAGGACTCCATGGCTTTAACAAGCAGGCTTCTTATCCGAAGCCTGTTTTATTTTCAGCCCGCACTCTCTTAAGTGTAAGACCAGCGAATCATCAGCCGTATTAATGACTTCATTAAATAAGATCGTATTTCATTTTCGGTGAAGCGCCTTTTTAATAAATCATTCTCCGCAGCACCTCTTCAACTTTATCAACTAACTCTAACGCCACATCAACTCTGTCAACTATACTTCTTTCGAGGTTTACCGCATTCTGGAGTACACTAAATTCGGGCAAATACCTATACGCCTCCCATTCTTTCGAGCATCCTACTTCTCGGAAGGTAGTGCTATTTTTATCTGTATCGTTAATGTATAAAAAATTGAACGGCCAGAAAGTAACTGTTCTTTGAGGGTTTAAGTGTTTTGTGTTGACTGCTGTAAATCGCCTGTTAACATTATTTTTCACATCCAAGGAAGACTCCCCCCACTGGGAAAGCGTATTGGAGTAAGCTCTTAGATTATTAAATTTCATCATTACATTTAATCCCTTATGGTTTTATATTCCTATGAATTGCTGTTTCCCTACTAGCCACAAATGCTCATGACGATGGCTTGTCACCCTCGGAAATGAAAGATTTAGGCACGGAGACCCAGAGGAAAAGATTTTTTCTTTTCTCCGTGGCTCCGTGGCGATTTTCTTTCACGGCAAACAGGTAATGACCGGCTCAACTCTATATGAGCGAAAAATAATATAGAAATATAGACACAAAAAAGGAACATTAGTTCAACTCTGGCAGCAATTCAGTCACAACCTCAACAACTACTTAGTGCCTGCCCGGAAACCTCAGTCTATTAGTATCAAGGGCTACAGGCGAGAAATGACATCGAAAATTTTGATCTGGTGGAATCCTTGTCAACAGTTAATCCACTGTACCCCTTGATAAATCTACTTATAATCATTTTCCTGCGAAAAAATCTTCGGGATTATATAAGCCTTCAAGCTTACTGCTGCATGGGGTTATGGTTTTCGGACAGGCACTACTTAGGCATTGTCCCGAAATAACTGTCACATTTTCCAGGCTCCTAACCCCCGTCCTGAGTGCTGAAGCTTGTCGAAGTATCGAAGGGCGGAGCTCCAGGCCCATGACAGAGATCGTGCCAAACACCCTTCGACTCCGCTCAGGGTGAGCGGAGTCTGAACTCTAAATGACGATCTCGGAATTAGAGTTCAGCCATGTTCACGCTCTGTCAGTTCACACCCTGTTTTTGCTATTACTTGCCGTTAGCGGCCTCTGTCAGGGAGACACCTGCTGGTGGCTGTTACATCGGGAACACTGTCAGGGAATAGCCGTTTGATGTAGAGCATGTTATTTTTTATTGTTCCCAAGTAAGTAATAGCTGCAAAAGGAATGCACATGTCATCAACGTCTGAAAACCAATCTTCTGAGCCAGCTATGGAGGGCTATGGGTCAGTAGAGAAAGGTCTTTCCGGAAACTACTCCCTCTCTATCAGCGGCCTGCTCAGCGAGTCCTGGGATAAAACCCGTGGTACCAAATGGATCATCCATTTAGCCATGGGTATCTACATGGGCATTTATCTATTATTAATAATGGCTGTGGCCGTGGCTGCTCTTGTAGTACCGCAAAGTGGTGGGCTGGAAATCATTATTGAATTAATCATGCTGGCCATTACTACACCGCTATGGGCTGGCATCTACATGATAGGACTCCGGAGGGCAGTCAACGCGCCAATCAGAGCCGGGCAGGTTCTTGACTACTTCAGTAAAACCCTGCCTTTATTTGGGCTTTACCTTCTGATGCTTGTTCTGATGTTGATTGGCTTCGCACTGCTGGTCATACCCGGGATCTACCTGTTCATCGCCTATATGCTGGCAATCCCATTGATGGTGGATAAGAAAATGGGGATTTGGGAAGCACTTGAAACCTCTCGAAAAGCCATTACAAAGCGCTGGTTTACTGTTTTTGGCCTGACCCTGGTGATCATGCTTATTAACTTTGTGGCAATGCTGCCATTAGGGCTTGGCCTGATCTGGACGGTTCCCATGTCCACCATTGCCTTTGGAATACTCTACCGGAATATATTTGGCTGCAGTCAGCAGACAATTTCTGAGAACTTATAACCCTTGAGTTATTATTTTTAGAACCCCTGACAGCCTGCTAGAATTCCAGAAAAATTGCAGGACTGTTATTACAATGCAGAACAAGATTCCCACCCATTTAATTACCGGCTTTCTGGGCTCCGGTAAAACCACCGCGATTCTCCATCTGCTCAAACATAAACCTGAAGGTGAAACCTGGGCGGTATTGGTTAATGAATTTGGTGAAGTGGGTATAGATGGTGCCCTTTTACAGGGGGCAAACCAGCGCAAGGACGTGGTTGTGCGGGAAGTGCCCGGTGGCTGTATGTGCTGTGTTGCCGGGCTTCCCATGCAGATTGGTCTCAACATGCTGATTGCCCGCAGTAAGCCGGACCGACTGTTAATTGAGCCAACAGGACTGGGGCATCCACAGGAAATTATTAATACCCTTAAAGGCGAATATTATCAGGAGATTCTTAGTCTTGATGCCAGCATCTGCCTGGTGGATCCCCGTAACCTTGGAGACTCTCGTTATCTGGAAAATGATAACTTCCGGGATCAGATCCATCTGGCCGATGTGCTGGTCGCCAATAAAACGGACTTGTGTAGTGACGAGGATAAAAAACGGTTCGAGCAATTCGCAACACAATTACCGGAACCAAAACCTCTGACCCACTGGGTTAAACAGGGAGAGTTATCCAGTGAGTGGCTGAACCTTCCCCACCTGGATCGTATGGCGGTAAACCCCAAGGCTCATCACACCGTTGATCAAGACAACCACCAGCACCCGGAAGCAGCATCTGAAATTAACCTGCCGGAAAACCAACTGTTTCTCCGTAGAGAAAATAAAGGTCAGAATCATTTCAGCTGCGGCTGGCTATTTTCGGAACAAGCCTCTTTTTCATTTGACCGGCTGTTTTCACTGATTCATTCCCAAAATGCCCTGCGCCTTAAAGCGGTTGCTAAAACGGATCGGGGGGTTAAAGGGTTTAATATGCAGGATGGGGTGGTCAGCGTTATAGAGATTGAAGAAAGCCCGGATAGTCGGCTGGAAATTATCAGCAGCACACCTGTGGATTGGGACTCGTTTGAGTCTCAGCTTCAGGCAACTACCATACGTAAGCCAGCTGCATAAGCTGGCTTACAAAGCATGTAAAAAAACTCTTCTCCGTGGAGAATATGAGCTTCATCTCGTTCAACTGTACGCTTATCACAATCACAGTGCGTTGATTCTTTATTCAAGCATTCCCTGGCCCTGCCCAAGGTGCACTACGGCGCTGTTTACGTTATTAGTGGAAACCTCCTCAGACAAGCTAAATTGCCCCATTTTTGTGGTCAAACTCTCATCTGAAGCTCCCAAACCAAGGATTCCACTTTTATCTTCAACAGCGCCGTGCACTACTGTAGAAAAAGTATTGGATTTCCTCCCTCATGGGAGTAGTAGCCGTCTTCAGCTTCGAGAGTATCGGAGGAATCTGAACCTGATGACTTGTTAGCATGAGTACTACCGGGTACCTCTTTAAAGTGGCACGAACCCTCTTCTGGATTAGTGGACTTTGGTGCAAAAACGAATTCTTCTTCAGGACGCTGATCGTTTATGCTTTCTCTGGATTGCTCTATAGGAAGAACACGACAATCGGCAGGCATTGCAATTCTACTCGAAGAGTAATAGTAAGAGTAATCAATCCCCCTCCCTGAAGCCTGAGTACCAGATCCGACGACTACTCTCATATGGCACTGGATACTCTGGTCTTCGTTTAAAACTTCTTTTGCCCAATCAGCCAGGCTGAATCTGGCCAATGTGGTGCCGGAATGCTTTTCCCCTATAATTTGATACAATCCGCCTATAAAAGGTTTGATTTTATCTAGAATTTCTGATGGCACCTGTTTAGAATTTTGACTCTGAACACATGTATTATCAGACGCTTCCGCTGAAGTTTTAGTATCAGTTCCATACACTATTCTCATTTGGCACGGGGGCATCTGTTGTTCGTTTAAGACTTCGATGAACCTCAAGTATAGTTGGTATCGAATCCCGGTAGTGCCAGCAAAAGGATAGGTTATGTCTTTATACTGTGCATCCATAAATGTTCGAATTTCCTTCTGAATTCTTACTTCCACACCCTTTAATTGTGTTTCAGCAGTGGAGCTGCCGTTTTTTTCAATGTCATTGAGCTGCCCGGCTTTCGGTATAACAGAATTGCCTGAACTACCACAGAATTCGCATTGCATTAGTACTGGCCTCCACTTTGCCGCATTTAATTATCGTAATTCGAATAAAGATAGATGATTATTTGTGAGTTGGTATTTTTTATCTCAGGAATGTATTCACTGACCTGCTTATGTTTCGACAAGGTCGATTTCCCAAGACCGGAATCATTTCAGCTTATGAAAATTGATCCGTAATTTCTGAGAGTACCTGTTCAAGGTACTCATTGTTTTCAGACCAGCACTTCCATGCATCAGGAAACGCCAATCGGGAAAATGGAATATCCTGACAGAGCTGATTTAAAACACGTTGCCACTCTTGCAGATAACGCTTTCCCAGCTCCTGAATATTGACACCAGAGACGCCACAGCCAGACCAGAACAGTGCTTCGGAGACCAGAAAGAAGCGCCATACAGGCTCAACAGCTGCGATAACAGTACCTTCCCCAGGGTAGATTTGCCGGCTCCGTGAGTTCCTTCAATCAGAACCCGTTGCGTTCTGCTACCTTTAAGCTTGGCCAAAGCATTGCATTGAGAGTCTTGCCATGAAACTCACTCAGCTATTTATCTTCCTGCTGACAGCCGGTATTGTTATTAATGATTCAAAAGCATCCAACACAGTGTCCTACCACGATAACGGGATATCAAAAACAATGGACGATTTTAACTGGCTGTCTCATTGGGAGAGCAACAACATTGGCTTCCATCTTGATCAGGCCAACCCCATGCTGGTTAAACACTGGCCGAAAATAAGGGCTATGCCGAAAGATATGGTATTCGTGCCATTGTGCGGAAAAAGCCTCGACCTGATTGAGCTGCAAAAACAGGGACACTTTGTTTTAGGCTCAGAGTTAAGTGAAATTGCCATTGAGGCTTTTTTCACTGAGCAGCAGCTCGAGTACACCAAACAGCAGGCGGGTGAGCATGAATACTGGTCCGGTGAGCGACTGGCCATTGCCCGGGGTGATTTTTTCACACTGGCAGAAGACAGCATACCGGCAAAATTTATCTATGACCGGGCAGCTCTTGTTGCACTTCCTCCCAAAATGCAGGAACAGTATGTAGAACAACTTCTGCGTATTGCACCGGATATTGAGCAAATACTGTTACTCACGGTTGAATACGATGATACTGCCGCACCGCCGCCACCATTCAGCATCACCCCGGCCAGGGTGCAAGCGCTTTATGGTGAACATTTCGATATCGACCTGATCGAGACCCGTGATACCAAGCCCTCGCCACGAAAGCAGGCCCAGGGAGTTGAAGTCATCACTGAGCATGTGCTCAAGCTTGACCGGCGATAGATCAACAGAACCTGAACAATACCAATCCCCTCACCTGCCTGATATCATCGGGCAGGTTTGATCTTTCGTCCAACTCTATCAGATACCTTCCGCCACCCATTTTGCATTAAAAGAGGGTCTGGCTAGTCTTCAAATTTTATAGTCGACATACACCATGATCAGGAAGCTGGTTTCATTCATTGTTAAAATAGCGGCGGCGTATATTATCGTCGGCTTCGTTGTGGTACCTCCTCTGCTTCATACAGGCATCGTCCTGTCTGGCAATCAGCTACTCACTAAAGAAGTAAAACTGGGTGCGGTGTACTTCAACCCTCTGACATTGAAGCTCTCCCTGATCGCCGTTGATATCCAGGATACGTTGAAACTGGCTTCCACGTCGGTAGACCTTTCCTGGAAAGACCTGAGACAGGCCATACTGCCTGAAGGCAATATTCGTGAATTAAGGCTGGATAAAATTCTGATCAACAGCCCGGAGAGCCAGTTCACTTTAAATGAGGATGGACAGCATAACTTTGCGGGCCTGCTGAAAGCATCCACTGAAGAAAACACAGCAACCGAACCTCTGGAGAATCCGGAAGCCCCCTCTTCCTTACAGTTTTCGGTTAATCAGGTGACCATTGAGAATGGCAAATTCCAATTCACCGATCATCAATTTACCAACGATCAGCAACCCTTCTCTTTAAGTCTTGATCAGCTGAGTATTCACGGTGAAAAGCTCGGCTGGCCTGAAGCAAATTCCGGTATCAATTTCAGCACCCGGTTAAATGGAGACGCTGAAATCAACAGCCAGATCACAGTAGACCTGTCAGAGAACCTTTCTAAAACTGCTGCCTCTGCATCTATTCAACTAAACCAGATCAATCTGACTGACTTCCAACCTATCGTTAACCAGTTTACCTATATTGATCTGACCAGCGGCTTCCTTGACACCAGGACGACCATAGACTGGCATCAGGATGTCGGTCTGCAGGTGGTCAGTGATGTCACCATCAATCGACTGAAACTGGACGACACCCGCACTCAGGACACTGTTGCCCGCTGGCTGCAACTGCAGTTAAACAGCCTCAGCTATCAGCAACAGAGCAACCGTCTGGAGATTGACCAGCTACTATTGGCTGCCCCTGCTGTGGTGGTTGCTGTGGATGAACAGCTACAGATCAATCTGGCCAGTCTGGTCAAGCCCCGGGAAAGCCCGGTTGATAACAATGAAGAAAACAGGGTAAAAGAGCCCGCTGACAACACCGTTACTGAAGACAAAACGCCAGAATTCAGCCTTGCCATCAACAAACTGGCTATTGAAAACGGCGCCATAGACTTTTCCGACCGTTCTTTTCAACCCGGCTTTGCAACGCCGATTGTCAACCTGAACGGTTCAATTGACGGATTTGATACCCGCAGTCAAAAACCCGCAACCATTAACATGGATGGACGGGTTGACCGTTACGCCCCCGTCACCATAAGAGGAGCCATCAACCCCTCTTCGCCGCTGGACATGGCTAAACTATCATTGTCGTTTACAAACCTTGAGTTAACGACATTAACCCCTTATTCCGGTCGTTTTGCCGGCTACAACATTCGCAAGGGACGTCTGCACCTGGACCTGAACTACCAGATAAAAGACCGCCAGCTTTCTGCCACCAACCAGATGTTACTGGACAAATTATTGCTCGGCGGAAAAGTAGACAGTAATGAAGCGGTAGACCTCCCCATTCGTATGGCTCTGGCACTGCTCAAAGACAGAGATGGGCAAATTGATATTAACCTGCCGGTCTCCGGTGACCTGGACAACCCTGAATTTAAACTGGGCCCGGTCATTCGCATGGCACTGTACAACCTGCTCACCAATATTACCTCTGCCCCCTTTGACTTACTGGCCTCTCTGGTGGGAGGTGACGCAGAAGAAATGAAATTTGTGAACTTTGAGCCGGGCAATTTCAATATCAGCCGTGCAGAGCAGGTTGAGTCCCTGGACAAACTGGCAAAAGCCCTCCGCGACAGACCGGGCTTGCAACTGGAAGTATCTGGTAAAACAGCAAAGGATTCCGACTGGCCCCTGGTGGCAAAATTCCTGCTGGATAAAGAGCTGTCCCGACACTGGACAAGAGACCTTCAGGAACAGAAAAAGCCAGTTCCCGGGAAGCTGGTTCTGTCCACCATGGATGAACCAACCCGCCTTCGCTTACTGCAGATCATCGCTGAAACCAGGCTAAACAGCGAGAATGCTGAAGTTGATATCGAGAAAGCCAGTGCAGATACCATTACCCAACAACTACTGAAGCAGTGGCCCTTTGACGCAAACGCAATGCGACAACTGGCTATAGATAGAGCCCGGGAGATCAAGGATTATCTGATTGACGAGGGAGGATTGGAGCCAGAGAGAATATTCCTGCTGAGTGTTCAAAACCTGGCAGAAGGCTCTGCTGAGAAACCCTCTACAGAATTACAGTTAACTGCAGGCTAAAATCACTATGTTGTACACGACAGAAAAAGAGAAAATGCTGGCAGGCATGCCATACGATGCCTGGGAGCCGGAGCTGCTGGCCGAGCGGATGCGGGCCAAAAGCCTGTGTGCCAGGTTTAATATGGCTGACCCTACAGACCTGGATGGCAGAATGGCCATACTGAGAGATCTTCTGTTGTTTAAAGATACGGCTCATATGGAGCCTAACTTCTTTTGTGATTACGGTTACAACATCGAGATAGGCAGCAACTTCTACGCTAATCATAACCTGACGATCATTGACGCATGCAACGTCACTATCGGGGATAATGTACTGATAGCCCCCCATGTCATGATTTCAACCAGTACACACCCGATAGACCCTGTTGAACGCCAGAAAACCGAGTATGGTGCCCCTGTTACCATCGGCAATAATGTCTGGATTGGCGGTAATGTATCCATTCTGCCCGGAGTCACTATCGGGGATAACTGTGTGATTGGCGCGGGCAGTGTGGTCAATAAAGACATTCCTGCCAATAATGTTGCTGTTGGCAATCCCTGCCGGGTTATCAGAACTTTGTCCTGACACGCCTATATCTGATTAATGATTAGCATGGTCTCAATGGAGTATCTACAATAATTGGAACTTTTAATAACAATCCTGTTGCCGGACAGGGGCTGATGCGCCTGCTCCTGTTCAATATATCCGGGTACTTAAGCAATGGACACATCATCTGTTCCTTTAACATTTTTTTTGAGACAGGATATTTCATATAATCAATCAAGAAACAGTCCGATCTATGCAGGACGAAGACTAGCAACGACCAACCCCGAAAAAATGAATATCTTCACTAATATGGCGGAATGGGATCCAGATTCTGCTGCAGCCAATCCTGATCAACTCCACCCATTACACACACCCAATAAGTCGTTGACATACAGTCAGTCGAAAAAAAATCCTGTATATAATGGTCGAAGCATAGAGAAAATTAACCAACAGAAAGACATTTTTACGAATATGAAAAGCTGGAATGCAGAAACGCCTGTGAACGACTCTAAACTTCTCCTACCCGAGCCACCTGAAATGACTCCCGATAAAATCATTTCATCTATACTGGGAGAAATTGAAGATCTGAAAGCAAAATATAATAAAAACAACCAATGGCAAAATAACTTATTATGTATTCACCCATGCACGGAACTCAGTAATTTTTATGGCGATCGTGCAAACGTCCCCTTATCTCTTGAAAAAATCATCTGTGATGCCAAAAAATTAGAGACCCGTTTAATAAGAACAATATTATCCCAACATTGTATAAGGCCGCCAGTAATAGGCCTCCCGCGCATTATAGATGATAGGTCGGATCTCAACATCCTCTATCAGGATGCAGATATAATCATTATTAACAAACCCAGCAAACAGCTGACAATTCCAACTGGCGTAAAAAAAATGTCTATTCATCGAAAAAAAACAACCGACAACACGTTGCTACATGGATTGATCCGGGATCTAAATGTATCAGAAAATTCAGCAGCATGTTTTTTGACAAGTCGTCTGGATTATGGAACATCCGGCCTATGCCTGATTGCCAAGCACCTTGCGGCCCTAAGCTTTATAAAAAGTGACAATAATATTAAAAAATATTATCTGTGTGTAACTGAAGGCCACATAGAACAGGAAACAGGTTTCATAAATAATCCAATTCCCAGTCGATATGATGAGAGCAAATTGCAAAATGCAGAAACCCACTATCAAGTTATAGAACGTTACACACATCACACGCTTGCTTCCTGTCGTCTTATCACCGGCAGGCGCAACCAGATCAGGATCCATATGAAATCAATAGGCCACCCCTTGGTTGGGGATCGGCAGTTTAATCCATATTACGCCCTCCCCTACTTTTTTGAATCAAGAAGAAACGAAATAACAAATACATCGTTATTTAATACATTATTAACGTTTGATCATGTCGCACTGCATGCTTTTGAATTAACATTCATCCATCCCCGCACAGAAAAGAAGTTCCGAATTCAGGCTCCTATACCAGAAGATTTCTTAAAATTGCAAACGGTTCTGAAACAATGCACCCTGAATGATCAAATGATTCCTCATGTCATGATTTTATCAGGTACTATCGCTCCCCGATTGTACGTAGAAGGCATGCCTCCCCAGCGCAGAAATGCCCGGACTGATAGTAATGCATCAAACTTTTCGGACTATTGGAAAAAGTGATCACTATTCAACCATTCAGACAGTGGACTCAAAGCCTTCCGAGGTGTTCCCAATGCCTAAAAACCCATCCAAAGGATCAGCCAAATCAGTCTTCACCCCTTTTTAGATTGTACTGACATGTTCGTGTTCGTTGTGCATCATCTACTGTCGCTTAAAATTTAAACAAATATCTACTTACTAAGTCTTCGAAATAACTGATATCTAATCACAATGAAAGGCCTATCATTCTTCATAACGAATCAATGAACGATATAAGTTATGCACAATGAAAGATCTGACCCCGGTTTTTCATCACCAATGGTTCGGTCAATCCGTGGTATGTCCTGAAATAGATTATTGACGTTGCCATCAATGACCTCGCTGCCTGTAGCCCGACCGCCACCGTCGTCCTCATCGGTGAGGCGCTGGCTTTCAAAGAGTTTTACGTCGAATGGCCATAGCGGGTCCTTATGCTTGGTTGACATAAATGTTGGATTTATTCTGTGAGGAAGGAACTTTTCTTTGAGGTGGCAGTCTTAATTGATAATTCAATAATTCAATAATTCAATGCTCGATCAAAGTATTTTCTTTTGTCCTGACGTTCTACCTGAACTCTTTCCTGAACTGGCAGGAATTGATTCCGACCCTGAAGAAAATATTAATCGAGAAAAATCATGCTTTAATAATTTTCGGGTTCGAGCAACAGAGCCTGCCTCAACTAGCTCAGTTACATTCGCATCATCTCAAACTGAAAGTCAAAAATTGATTGATCATAATATTTCACCTTCATTACTTGACTTCTCCATAGAATCGACTCCCACTGACTCAGGAGATCCAGATTGTTCTGAGCTGGCTAATTGCAAAAAAGGTAAAGAATCAATCGGCGGTGTTTCAACTAACAGTAAGCGTACGGAAAAAATTCAAAAACGCCCCTGTTTTGACACTTTCTTAACTGAATCAGTATCTGGAAAAATTGCCAAAACCAGGCATTCCACTCTTAGCGGAAACTGCACCGAATCAAGTCGTTGGTTTGACCGGAAAAAAAATAATCGTGCAGGTACTCAACAGTGCAGAGACAATATGCGTGATCTAATTAATCACTTGGAGCTAAACATACCAGAGGGTGAGTTAGATTCAATAAAAAAAACCAGCAGATTAGTAAGATTTAATGATGCCAGAAAAAATATAGAAGCAACTCCCTATTTATTAAAAAATCAGGCCCTTCATCCGCTAGTACGAAAATACGGAGCAAAGAAGCTATCTGATTGTATTTACAGTGAAGTTAAACTAGATTTTCACTCAAGTGAATTAAAATGCTTTAGCCATTTGAAAAAAAATATTTCTAATGCCATTGCTGCCAAGGAATCTAGAGCCATCAAATCTGAATATGTTAAATTGCTTCAGTCGGCTTATAAATAGAATTCACGATCTTAGCATCTGGTGGCGAAGAATATTAGCCTGCTTTTTAAAGTGCAGCTAGTGTCAATAATTTTATTTTAAGAAAATACTGATCACTATCCTCTGGATAAGCGAATGGTAAGACCTACTTCGCCTCGACAGGATTACCATTAGAGCGATCAAAAATAACGGAGCAAAAACCGGGGCAAGGTCTTTCATCGTGCGTAACATATTCTGCACATTAACTCATTGTAAATAGTGATGATGGGCCTTTTACTTCGAATACTTACGAACTGGTTTTTATTTAAATTTTATTAAACGGCAATGGATATGCACAATGAAAGACCTGGCCCGGTTTTTCCACAATGAAAGACCTGACCCCGGTTTTTGATTGACCCCGGTTTTTGATGAAAGTTCTGACCCCGGTTTTTCGTTCTGGATTTCAACGAATGATTTCAGTTCATAAAACCTCCCACATTCTCAGGCTTCGTCTGTCGCAATCAAGACTAGACCCCGGGTTTCCAGATTGGCCGAGCCATTCTGCCTTGTAACCGGGCGCTTCGAAAAGGCTGAAACTCTTCAGATGATCGATCGTTACTGACTTCGACTGGTTTAAGGCCATGCACTTTTTTTGAACCGGCCGTTGTTGCACTCTGATGAATAATTTCTGTTTGTTCTTGATTCTCGCCTATTTGCCATATTTCCTGTGCATTAATACGGGCAAATCCATCAACGCATTTTTCAATGGAATCATCTTCAGAATCCTCCGACGGTATCTTGTAGTAGCGGATTTCCTCGTGATGAATATTTCCTGCTTGTGCTTGACTCCCAGGTATTTTCAATATTTCCGGTTTATTGACACGAAAAATTTCGTCAATCTCAATCTGTTTGTCAATGGAATCATCTTCAGAATCCTCCGCCGGTGTATCGTAGAAGTGTGTTTCCTCCGTCTCAGTAACCCATTCTGGTAACAACATAGGTCGCGCTGATTCTTCGCCGTTTGATTCTGCATAAGATCTGGCCCTTCCTGTTCCCATCTCCACCATCTCATAGCTATCTGTCGATGGCGTTGTAGAGACATCATCAGTTGTAAGGAACGGTGTCTGTGTATTGCGACCATGTAAATCTCGGGGCGAGGTAATAGGCTTAGCACCCCGTTTACCTTGACATAACTTATACACACCTATCCCCGCTATAGTAGCGAGTATGGCCGATGCTACCACACAACTAATTACGGTTATGGCATAAACACCCTTGAAATCGAACTTAAGGGGCATGAGATTTAAAGAACACCGGTTGTTGTCACATATAAACATTTCGGGAGTTGTCGGATTTTCGGGAGTTGTCGGATTTTCGGGAGTTGTCGGATTTTCGGGAGTTGTCGGATTTTTGGGAGTTGTAGGATTTTTGGGAGTTGTCGTCTTTATTGTTGTCGGAATGATTGTATTGTCGCTTTTCTGGCAAGGCATACTATCAGGATTGCAGTCAGAGTCCATCGCTATCTCAGTGTCAGCTCCATTGATAAGTCTGACATTGCACAATCTGGCGTTATATCCGAGCCTATTGTAACGACTACAATCAACTTCAATAAAATGTTCACCGTTGCTTAATACGCCACATTTACGGTCAACAACGACGCTATTGTCGTGTCTACAACATCCTACACTAGAACCAATAGCTCCCGTTCCCTCTAAAGCTTTGGCTGTGCTGTTATAAACCCTAAGATTACTCCAGTCCATGCCATCATTACTCGAAGAATCCCGTCCTGCTCCAAAACCGACAATTGAGTCGCTTCCACTCTTCAGCTCAATGATTGAGTCACAGATGATACCTTCCGGCCGCATAGGACGAGGAAGCCTATCATGCAGATCAACCACGCCAAAAATATAACCTACTAAACTGTTTTTCCCATAAACACACACGGAGTTCCCAAATAATGTAATGTTCTTTGGGTCTGGTGGCTGTGGTACGTTACGATGTAAATAAGAAAATCCACTTGCTCTTCCTATCAAACCACCTATTTGTGATGATTCTCCGTAACTGTCCATACGGAGCCCATTAACATAAATTCCATCATAAATATTATTTAAACTTCCACTCCCTACTAAACTTCCAATTGCCGCTGTATTGGCGCTACTAGTTAGCTGAGAATCCCCCTCAAGAAAAATATTTGTAAAACGACTGGGGAAATTTTCACTATTACATGCCTGTCCTACAAACATACTTAAGCTAGTCGCAACACTGGATGATACATTGCCATTAACTATGATATTCGAAAAATATGCTCCAGAAATTTTCTCAGCCATAGGACCTATGGAATCAAGCCCCTGCGAGTCTGCGCTGATTATATTAACTCTGTCAATCACTAAATTGCGGATTTCACCACCACGATCAATACGTACGAACATAGGAGCAGGTAATCCACTAATGGTTTTATTTTGAGCATCAAGTAGACCTACGAATGGATCATGATGACTGCAAACAGAGCTCCAACTTCCCTTCACTCGCACATCTTTTGTAAGAACGTAATGACCATCGCGGGGATAGTTGGGATGAATTCCTATACGTTGAATGCTTTCCGCACTATCCAACGGAATACCATTTATTCTATTGGCTACCGTTGCCGGCAAATAACTCATCAGATATAGTCCTACTGCGACACTGAATTCAGTGTTTCGCGCCATTTGCAACAACTTACAAATCGGTTTGCTGACAGCATAATCAATAATTTCTGCAATGGTACGTTCAATCAGATGCTTCACCTTTATTTCAATATATATAGGCCGGCCGGTTCTATCAGAGCGTGGCAAACGGGATCCGGGTGGAATATATCCAGGATGCATTGATTCAAAAAACGATTTAACAAAAACTTCAACTGTCTTTAACCTGAAGGTGGCTTCCTTTGAGGATTTTCTATCCGTTTTTTCTAACTGGTCATTATTTATCAGCGGCGTTGCCGCATTTTTGGTTACATCCATTATTCAGCCCCTGCTAGCAAGCTTATCGGAAAAAATTGCATATTTAAGATGCCGTGACGTTATTCGGGGGCAACTCCTAAACTGGATTATTGTCTTTGACGCATGTTCTTGACAACAATGCACAGGTACCACCGGCCAGCAATGCTAAAGTCGTTAAAACTGCTACTCCGACGGCTGCGACTGCAAGAGACAGGTACACAAAACTCTGTAAATCCAGTTCATCAAATTTGGCTGAAAAGTCTCTAATCCAACTTTCTAAATGAGCGAAATTTTCTTTTATAATATCTTCAAATTCCACTTTAATTGTTTCTGCTGTTGTATCGAATGTTTTCAGTAATTGTTCCATGTTACTCTTGGCTGTATTAAGTCCTTCTGCCACTCCGGTTCTCAGTGTTGTGCTTATTTCTGCCACTTCAGCTTTCACTATTGTTTCAATGTTGTCCCTGGTTATATTAAGCCCTGCTAGCAGTTCATTAATGTTATTGTTAATTAAATCATCCAGTTTCTCCTTTATATCACTGATCAGTGTATCCTTTATCTCCTTGAGTTCATCTTTGATGTCTTGTAACTCACGATCATAATTTGGAACGGATGGATTAATATTTGGAAAGCTCGCATCTGTACGGCCAAATTGAGATACGAATACTCCTGTCAATGTTACTGCGGTAATGGCAGCAGACTTCATTGCTGAGTAGAAAAAATTTTTCATCAGCAATACTGCCTCGCGCGGAACCATAGTGATAACGTTTTTAACATCGTTTACGGATAAAACATCGACACTCCTGGCGTTCCACTTACTGTTTTGACTGTTTAGTGATGTTTGAGCCGTTAATTCGGTCGTCAACACGGGATGCCTTTTAGTGGAACTACTCTTCCACTTTTGCAATTGAAGTCCTGGGGCGGCTAAGTGGTTAACCACTTGACTTGCATAAAAACTAAAATTCATACTTTTAATTCCTTACTGTTTTTGTTTTTGCCGGTAACGTAGTGCCTGTGCAATCTGGCACACGCAAGCACGTTGTCGAAAGTATGTAGTCTACTTATCCAGGCTAACTAAGAT
>NZ_JAVRMB020000184.1:0-31152 GCF_031844845.1 Endozoicomonas sp. | reverse complement strand
GGGCGATCCTGCACATCCTTAAACTCAGGGTCTGCTGCCCGTACTGCCGCTTCCACCGTGTGATAGGTCTTACCAGTGCCGGGAGGTCCATAGAGAATGGTGTTGGTTCCCAAAGGGCGATAGTCCACTGATTCCTGATTATTTTCAGACACTACTTCTTCTCCCTTGGCCGGAATTTTACCACCTTGCTGCCCCTGTTTTTTCAGCCTTTCGTCATGGACATAAATGCTCCACAGTGCAATATTGCGCTCATGCACTTCCCAACCCTCCTGCAGCCAGGGAGTAACTGCGGCGGTCAGATTATGATTGAGTACACACCAGTTTTTGTTTTTCTCAATGGGAATCTGGAACTGTTTTTCTATAACATCAGCCACTCTTGCCAAATACTTATGACTTACCAGTGTCGTCAGGTTTTCAGGATCAGCAGCACTGAACACCCGTTGAATTACCGCCCAGTACGTCCTGGAGAAATGTTCCTGCCATTCGCCATAAATAGCTATAAGCGTTTCTTTATCCGGTGAATTGAAAATCCTGAACGTTATTTCTCTAAGCCAGTCAATATTCTGACTGTAATCGGAGCTGGGAATACCAGCGGGAGCAACACTGCTTACCCCATTGTTCCTGTCAAACCAGAGGCTTTTTAACAGCTCGTCTGAAATGACCTGCGTCTCTTTTGCCTGCTTGACGTCATTAATAAGGCTCCGATACCTCTCAAACCACTGGCCATCATCACCTCTCTTTTCAAAGCACCACTGAAGCGTAGTGGCAAGACTGTGTTGGCCCTTACTGCGTTGCCAGATGTCATCCAGAACTTCAATAGAGGCTTTTTTAATCTCGATACCTGAGGAGTTTGGACTCCACTGTTGTTCAGGAAAGGCGGTTCTCAGCAGCAGCATTGGCAATAGCCCCTCTGCACAGCTACGTCGAAAATCTTCTATTTGAAATTTGATATAGCTGACTTGTTTGCTGCTGTCAGACCAGTGAGTGTCGTCAAAGCTTTCCAGGGTAACGGTGCCACTGGCAACAATGCCCTTAGGGTGCTGGTGTTTGCCCAGGCGAATCAAGTAAACCCGGTCACCAACTTGCGGTTGCTGGCTACTGCAGCTCCAGCTAACCTCCTCCCCCACGGCATAATCCAGTGTTTTAACAGAGCCTCCACCAGAAGTGGCAAAGTTCTCAGGATTCCAGGTCAAAAGAAAGGCAGTCATTAATACATCCTTGACACTTAACCATCACTTCCAGAAGAAGAAGAAGTGGTGGCACTTATTATAAGACAGTTGCTTCAAAATCCATTTACTGTGTCGTAGAACACATAATCCGAGGCATCTTTCAGCTCTTTCAAATCCAACTCAGTCAGCCCCGGTAAAGCTACCTCCTTCCAGTACCTTCTCTTTGGTGGGAGGCAAGTACCCAGACGACCACAGGCAGCCTTAAAACATCATGGGAACCGTCGCCCGCAATCGACCAGACAAAAGAAACCGGGTTGCGGCGCAGGGGGTGTGCTAAAAATTCAGGCAGGCTCAATAAAAGTAACAGGACGGTATTGCAATGAATGAGCAAAGACAGAAAGCTTATGAAGCGGTTATTGGCGCATTAGTCGGTGATGCCGCTTCAATGGGATTTCACTGGCTGTACGATCAAGTGCTGATTGAAAAGCACGGAGGTGAATACCCGGAGTTTCACACTCCTGTTCGCGCAGAGTACGAAGAAAAAGGTTACTTTGCCCATGAGGGAAAACAGGCCGGTGAGTTTTCTCACTATGGAGCACAGCTGCTTTCGATGCAGGATGCCATCACTGCCAATGGCCATTACTCGGAACAGAGTTACATTGAATCATTTCAGCAGTGGTTTGACTTTGGTGGCCAGTGGCAGGGCTATGCGGATCATCCGACTAAGCTGAGCCTGCTCAATCTTCATCAAAGAAAAGCAAATGACGAACCCCTTACCGCCTGCGGTGCTGACGATACCCAGAATCCGGCACTGTCAAAGCTACCGCCTCTGGTTGCTATGCACGGTCAGGATTCAGACTTATTGGAAAAGGTAGAGTCAGCGGTGCGTGTCACCAACAATAACGATACCGCCGTTAGCTATGCCAGAGCCGTTGCCATAATGATAAAAAGTGCAATTCAGGGCCACTCACCGGAGCAGTGTGTGGAACACGCAAAAGAAGTGAGTGCAGACATTGCCAAGGCAATCGAAACCACGGAATCAATGCTCAACCGCTCATCAAAAGAGGTTGCACAAGAGGTGGGAATGCACTGCGGACTCGATGCCTCTTTTATGGTGGTTACCCATCTCCTGCTGAAAGCTGTGAATTATGAACAAACCATGAGAGAAAACATTTACTGCGGAGGTGACAATTGCGGACGGGCCATTCCGTTAGGTGCGATTCTGGCTGCATGCTTCTTCGGTTCTGATAAATCAATACCAACCTCTTGGATCGCACGAACCTCATTACCCGATTCTGTATTGTCCCCTGACTTCCAAATAGGCTAACTACAACGAAGGGGGGCAGTCTAATTGAATGCTCCCCATATAACTTTATCTGAAGCTGATGAAACCAGGATTATTGGCAGACAATTAACTAAACAGGGGTTTGATACCATGACAGTAATTTCAACTAATACTCTCAAGCTGTAACGGGAGTGTTACACCTTCGCTATACAGCATCAAAAATATTTTTTCAGACTTCAACGTACACCACATGCACTAAGTACCCTCTCTTCTTTTACTACCCCCCCTTATTGTTTTTAAAACTGTGTGCGTGAAACCCCCAATGCAGTCAACCCACGCTCGATGGAACCGTGTCCATGCGTCCGGGTCACTCCCCCCCCTCGATTCCATTCGCTGACATCATTTCCCTGGCTGATCAATCGTTCCATTCTTTCCGGCTCTCGGCCTGCTGATCATTCCTTTATGTGTGTGTGCCTGCCCGATCTTTGCGGCTGGTCATGGTTCACCAGTGCAAAAATCACCGACCTGTTATGCCAGTGCTAATTAATGTTAGTTCCCGATGTGAACTAACTAATCATTTAGCTGTCTATTAAGTCAGGTGGATAAATACTTAACTACTGTCATCTATGAGCGCTTGCCTGGCTAATTGACCTGCGAGACGGGCGGGCATTCAATACTAATCAATCAGGCTATCCAATGAATAACAATGACGATCATATAGACCGATTTATGAGCCGAGAGAATATCTATAGCGTATCAATAGTTGATGATGCAGAACCGGGTTTTAGTTATCAGGGTTGCGAGTGCTGCAATGACAGTCTGGGTAATAACGTCACAGACTGCACCGGCATATCGAACGATAAAGATAACAGTCACGAATACGCTTTATGTAATGAGTGTATCTATTCGATCCTGTACGGAGAATAACTATGAGCCAGCATTCAATATGGTTTGACAGTCAGCCAGACTATCAGATCACTCTCGGATACAACCGGGAGCATAATATCTATTACGGTGAAGTCTTGTGCGGTATCAGTAGGGTTTACTCATCTTATGATCACCTGCTACTTAACCGCCGATTACTGGGAGCCATCATTGCAGCGGTGGAGAGTGAAACAGGTCTTACGGTGCCTGCCGTTGCTAGTGCCCAGCTTAGGCTCGATCCTGAGTCTGATAATAGGCTGGTGCATTACAGAGTACTTGATTCAAACAACGTTGACGTATCGGAGATTATCTAATGAAAGACGATAAAACTATCCTGCTATCAAAGCGGGTTCAGGTTCTTCTAGCAGACTGTCAGGCACTACTGGCAATGTATAAGCCTAATGACTGGTCAGGGTTCGATGACATTGCATATCAGGAAGAGTTTGAGCAGGTCCAGAAGGAATTAGAGTTAGTACTGTCTATATGTGCAAATGAGTAACCGAGGCCGCTCCACGGCTGCTATGAGCGCAGCCTACGGTGCAAGTCTGGAATACTTCAATTCCTTTAACTTCGCACTACTCAACATCAAGATAACTTCTGCTGAATACTGGATATATAGAGGTGTTTTCCGACCACCATTCTTATACTGTGAATACGCTGATTTTCCTATACCTAGAATCCTGGCTGTTTCCGTTTGATCGGTTTTTAGTATCGCCTCCAGCTCGTTCAAAATAGTCATACCTTGTCCTCCAGTGAGTCAATATAGATTAATTCGGCAGCTATTGGATTTTATATACAGTGTGCATTGGGAATAATGGTCTAAAATAATTGACTCATCGACCAAAAATAAATAGAGAGGTATTATGACGATGACACATACGGACTTGATAACAGAAAGAGAATACGGTTCTGACCACTGGCAGAAGTTCAACCAAAAAATATGGAATCAGGTATATAAGAATGTACCTAATCCGATGATCTTTATGCGTTATTGAAACAGGATTATCGACCGTCAAATCGAGAGAGGGAACCTTATCTTTTACTATATCGCCCTCAAAAGGTTATCCAAAATGTTATCTCACTGAAAACGTTAATTTTGATGATAAATGCTCCGTTAAAGGTCGCGAAATTGAAACAATCTGCACTTCTGATGTCTATCAGCATTCCACATTTACATGGGACAATAATCCTGCGAATACTACAGACATAACAAATTCAACAGCTAATGGATTCAGAAACGTAACTGCTCGCTTTCCAGCACATCAAGAATCAGGTCATTACTATAAATGCTACCTCAAAGTTCCGGGTGAACAAATTCCTCGAATTTGCTCAACAAGGGTTTATCTGCCTTTTGAAAAACCAAAATGCTGTCTCTATCAACACCCCTGCATTGATAATGGTGTCATTAAAATGGCAGCCAACATATCGTGCCGGGCTGCAAATAAATATGAAACCAGTATGCAATGGTTTGATACCCCTAAGGGTATACAAGGGGCAGGAACGGAAGATTCAAATTCAACCGTACTGTTAACCAGTAGTTTTGTAGTTCCAGAAAATGAGTATGGTAAGCAATATCGGTGCGAAGTTCGTTATAAAAATAAAGGTGAGCCGAATATAGAGGCGCTGGATAGCTGTTCCACTGATCCTATCAATATGACCGATTTTCGTAGTACACATACAACTGATCTGCAAAATTGCCCCGACGTTCTTATCGATACGCCAGAAGTCACTGTTCAACCAGAAGTCACCGTTCAACCAGAAGCCACTGTTCAACCGGAAGCCATCTCTTCAAAAGCCCGCAGCATGCATCAGGGGGGTTTGCTCGATGTCACGGCGCGCTCTGGTTCCCTTCTGTGGTCAGGGCTCCGGCAAGCTGTCAGCCATTTCATGCCACGATTTTCGGGTCCAACTGATGGACAGGTTCCTGATTTACACGACTTAACCTTACCCGGCTGTAAGCACGAAACCTGGGCGTCGCAGTTGCAGCGTTTTGCGGCTACCACAAATCAGCAGGCGGAGTACTTTGGCACGGGTGAGTCTCTGTCACCAGAGCAAGTTCGGGATATCATGGACAGTAACGCGAAAGACGCACGCTACTATCGGCATCAGTCCATGCAGCGTTTCAGCAACCAGGTCTCGGGTAACCTGGAGCTTGCCAATCTGGCCGTGGCCCTGTTTAATAATCGGCCCATTATCCCCAGCCGGGCTGCAGACGAGAGCCATGGGCTCTTCCACAAGCCCGGACTCATCAACAGCTCACCGGTCATGACCCTGGCCAGCAACCGACGTCAGCCCGGTCTCTCTACGTTCATCCTGAGACCGGGAATTAAAATGAACGGAGTTTGGGTTGAATGCCCAGGAGTAAACCAGAAGGTCGCCTGAACAGTATGCGCGTTTGGGAAAACCGGAAGAAACCAGAATCACTGGAAAAATGGTCAAGTCCGTAACATGATTTTCACCGGTAAGGCCTCACACCTGGACGTATTTTCAACAGAAAAATAATTTGCAGATTTACAGAAGGGAGTAGTGGTTCGTACCAGGTTGATTGATACGAACCAGAGCAAAGCAAACAAGACTTACTTAATCTTGTATTCCTTGTACTCAACGTGCTTGCGAACAACTGGGTCATACTTCTTGAACACCAACTTATCAGGCGTATTACGCTTGTTTTTGGTGGTTGTGTAGTAGTGACCAGTGCCAGCAGTGGAAACCAGCTTGATCTTCTCGCGAATACCTTTAGCCATGATTTATGCTCCTGCTAACTTAGAATTTTTGACCGCTTGCGCGCACATCGACCAGAACGGCATCAATACCCTTCTTATCAATAATACGCATACCTTTTGCAGAAACACGCAAGCGCACAAAGCGCTTTTCACTTTCAACCCAGAAACGCTTGTGATGCAGGTTAGGCAAGAAGCGACGACGAGTCTTGTTCTGAGCGTGGGAAACATTATTCCCGGTAACCGGACGCTTACCGGTAACCTGACAAACCTTGGACATATGGATGGCCTCTCAAACCAAAAATCCAGCCATAAGGCCGGAAAACTTAACTGAATTCCAGTGTCTGCTTCGGGCAGGTCTGCCCATGGTTACAGAGTCAAGAGACCTTCAAGACTCATCAGCAGCTACCCTCATACAAAGATCGGGCTTTATACCAGAGTTGGACGCCGCTTGCAAATTCTACAGTGGTTGCGGATCATGCCTAACCCGCGCAAAATCAGCAATACCAAGGCGTTTGAATCGTTTTTTGTCTATCTTGTCCTCAGGGCTTTTCATCCATACTCTCCATTAATAAGCAGGGGAAATCATGAACCGCTTCAGAGATTTTCGAGCCGTTATCGTTGATAAGGTTCAATCACTTCTGTCGGAGCGTTTGTCGAAGAACGAGGCTGAACAGATACAGTCTCTGGCGGATGCATACTACCAGGGGGAATCGCCCCGATACCTGAACCAGTTCAATACGGAAGACTGCT
Source organism: Endozoicomonas sp. (assembly GCF_031844845.1). Taxonomy (GTDB): domain Bacteria; phylum Pseudomonadota; class Gammaproteobacteria; order Pseudomonadales; family Endozoicomonadaceae; genus Endozoicomonas. The sequence continues at coordinate 24,301 of NZ_JAVRMB020000184.1, read as the reverse complement.
ACGGCGCCCTGCTGTGTTTATGGCAATTTTTACAGCTGAAATTACCCGGGCAAATTAACATTCGTGCCTATAACCCTGAACCGGAAACCCATCACTGGCACTCAACCCACAGCATTATTGAAATTATTGTGGATGATATGCCGTTTCTGACGTCGTCTGTTTTAATGGAGCTGGATCGCCAGAAAATAAAGGTTTATAAACTGAACCATCCGACCATCGGCATACAGAGAGATAGCTCAGGACAGCTGCAAACCGTAGCCGGTAATGATGCCCTGCCGCAGGAAGCCGTGATTCGAATTGAAATCGACCAGCAACCAGACCCTGCGGACTTACAGCGTATTGTTGCCAATATACACAGCGTGGTGGCGGATGTGCAGCAGGTAGTCTTTGACTGGGAGGCTATGCATGAGAGGCTTGACGAAGCGATCCACTGGTGTGAGAACCATCCGGTTCCCATCACTAAAACAGAACGTAAAGAGGCGCTGGCTTTTCTGCAGTGGCTGAAACAAGGCAGCTTTCTTTTTATTGGCTCACGCTACTACGAAATCATCCAGACTCCCAAGAATCTCAAACTGCGTATCCGCAGCCAGTCCGGACTGGGTACCTTCCGCGAGGAGCTTCGTCAGGCACCTGTGGAACAGGATATTTCTCCCTACCTTGCGGATCGTCTCCAGTCTCCGGAACTTCTGGTCATTACCAAATCCACCAGCCGCTCCACCGTCCACAGGCCGGCGCACCTTGACTATATCGGCATTAAGCACTTCGACGAATCAGGCGTAGTCATCGGTGAGTGGCGCTTCTTTGGCCTGTTTTCATCCACAGCCTACAATGCGCCACTGGATGAAATCCCCCTGATACGAAAAAAAGTGGCCATGCTATTTAAAAACTCCGATGCGCCGGCCAATAGCCATCGGGATAATGCGTTACGCCATGTCATTAACGACTACCCAAGGGATGAGCTGCTACAGGCCAGCTATGAACAGCTGGAAACCGTTATCTGCGGCATCCTGGATTGTTACGAGCTGCGCCAGCTGAAACTCTTCCTGCGACCAGACAGTTATGATCGTTTTGTTACTGTGCTGGTTTATGTCCCGAGGGATCAGTTCCATACCGAATTACGGCTGGAAATGCAGAAAATCCTGCTCACTGAACTGGCGGGTAACAGCATTGATTTTAATGTTCAATTATCAGAAAACCCCATGGCGCAACTGCATTTTACTGTGCACTGCCAACATGCCAGCCAGCTGAAAATTGAGGTAGACCAGCTGGAAGCGATGATCAATGAAGCGATGATGAGCTGGTCTGACCATCTGCAAATTGCCATGAAAGAAGCCTTTGGGGAAGCAACGGCCAATCGTCTGGCACAATGCTATCTGCACGCATTTCCGGCCGCCTATCGTGAGGAGGCCAGCCCCCGCCAGGCAGTTATGGATATCCAGCGGCTAGAAACCATAAAAGACAGTAGTCAAATAAGTACCAGCCTGTACCGCCCGGTAACGGATTTCAGCCAGTGGCACTTTCGCGTTTTGGGTAAAGGCCCCCTGCTGGCGTTGTCCGACGTGCTGCCAATTCTCGAAAAAATGGGTGTCAGGGTTCATAGCGCAAGACCCTATACCGTTCACTCATGCACCATCGAGGATGGCTGGGTAATTGATTTCAGTATTGAGCCAAACAGCCATGAGAAAATACTGGTAGCGACGCCAAAGCCAGACGAAGCAGGCAATACCGGACAGGCACAGAATACCAATCTTGAAGATACCGGGCTCAGGGAGCAGTTTCATGAAGTGTTTATCCGCACCTGGCGGGGAGAAATGGAAAGTGATGGGTTTAACGGACTCATTGTTACCACCGGTTTAAACTGGGAACAGATTATTCTGATACGGGCTCTGTCCAAATATCTGTCACAGCTACAGGTGCCTTTTAGCCAGAGTTACATGCAAACCGTCTTAAACAGTAACCCGGCCGTGGTGGGTGAACTGGTGGACCTGTTCAGTATTCGCTTCTGTCCTGATTATGATGGTGACCGTACCGAAATGGCCAAAGCCTGCTCTGAACGGATCTACCAGCTACTGGACAATGTTGCCAACCTGGATGAAGACCGCATCCTCCGTCACTTTCTCAGCATTATAGAAGCGATGCTGAGAACCAATGCCTATCAAAAAAACCAGGACGGGCTTACCAAAAGCTACCTCTCATTCAAGGTACAGCCAGACAATATTCCCATGGCGGTCCAGCCCAGGCCGCTGTTTGAAATATTTGTCTATGCTCCCCGGTTTGAAGGCATTCATATGCGTGGTGGTAAAATTGCCCGGGGCGGCCTGAGATGGTCGGACCGCAGGGAAGACTTCCGCACGGAAATACTCGGCCTGATGAAGGCACAAATGGTCAAAAATGCCATTATCGTCCCTCACGGCGCCAAAGGTGGATTTATTGCCAAACAGCTGCCGGTTAATGGCTCCCGGGAAGACATTCTGGCAGAAGGTATTGGGTGTTATAAGGAATTTATTTCCGGCCTGCTGGATCTTACCGACAACCTTCAGGCCGGAGAACTTATCCCGCCGGTTGATGTGGTTCGTTACGATGAAGACGACCCTTATCTGGTGGTCGCTGCCGATAAGGGAACCGCCAGTTTTTCCGATATTGCCAATGATATTTCCCAGTCCTACGGTTTCTGGCTGCGGGACGCCTTTGCTTCCGGCGGCAGCCAGGGTTACGACCACAAAAAAATGGGGATCACCGCCCGGGGCGCCTGGGAGTCCGTCAAAAGACTCTTTAAAGAACGGGAGATTGATACCCAGAGTCAGGACTTTACCGTAATTGGTATCGGCGATATGGCTGGGGATGTATTTGGTAATGGCATGCTCCTTTCCCGACATATCCGACTGGTTGCCGCCTTTAACCACCAGCATATCTTTCTCGATCCGGAACCGGATGCCGACAGCAGCTTTGATGAACGACAGAGGATGTTTAATCGGCCAAGATCATCCTGGGAAGATTATGACCGGGCAAAAATTTCTGAAGGTGGTGGGATATTCAACCGTCAGGCCAAAAATATTCACCTGAGCCCCCAGGTAAAAAAGGCGTTGGCAACGGAAGCGTCCGTGATGACCCCTTCCGAACTTATCCAGACCATTCTCAAAGCGCCGGTAGATCTGCTATGGAACGGGGGAATAGGCACTTACGTTAAAGCCGGCGTTGAAACCAATGCCGATGTTGGCGACCGTTCTAACGACAGTGTTCGTATTAATGCCACAGAGCTTAATGTCAGCGCCGTAGGTGAGGGCGGCAACCTTGGCGTGACCCAGCAGGCAAGGGTGGAGTTTTCGCAACGAGGGGGGTTAATCAATACCGATGCCGTTGATAACTCCGGTGGCGTCGACAGTTCTGACCATGAAGTCAATATCAAAATCCTGCTGAACCGGATGATTGATGACGGTGACATCACCCTCAAACAACGCAATGTACTGCTGGCCAGCATGACCGATGAAATCGCCAGCCTGGTACTCCGCCATAACTTTTTGCAAAGCCAGAAGTTAAGCCTGAGCCTGCAACACAATGTCATGCTGTTCAACGACCACCGTTTTCTGATTCGTAAACTGGAGGAAAAAGGCCGCCTCAACCGGGAACTGGACTGCCTGCCTTCCGACCTTGAATTGAAAGCCAGAAATAAAGCCGGTGAAGGTCTGACCCGCCCGGAAATCGCCGTCCTGCTATCTCACACCAAACTGGATCTTTTTGAAGCGCTGGTCGCGGCCAACGTGGCTGAAGATGCCATCCTGACCTTAAAACTGGCGGATTACTTTCCATCACCCCTGAGAAAACGGTTCCCGGCACAAATTATGAGCCACCCCCTGAAGGCAGAAATACTGGCCACCCATCTCAGTAATGAAGTGGGTAACCGAATGGGGGCTACTTTTATCCAATACATTCAGCAGGAAACCCGCAGCACCGAACTGAACATCATCCGGGCATTTATCACGGTTAAAGAAATTTTCTCCATTCAGTCCATCTGGGATCAGTATGAGCAGCTGGGTTTTGGGGTAAAAGATGAAATCCAGCGCATTGAGTTATATCGAATTCAACAGCATATCGAGAAAGCCTGTATCTGGATCCTGAGAAATAATAGCGGCGCTCCAGACATTGAAACGCTGGTCAGCACCTATAAGCCAGGAGTTACCACGATTTCAGGACAGTTAGCAGAACTTCTCGGGGAACAGGACTGTGAATGGCTGGGAGGTCGGGTCACTGCTTTGCAGGAAAAAAATATTCCGGCAACGCTGGCGGAAGCCACCACAAGCCTTCGCTACCTTTATTATGTCCTCTTTATGATGCCCCTTGCAGAAACGTATGAACAAACTGTCAGCGACGTTGCGTCTATCCACTTCGTCCTTGAAGACCGACTGTACCTGCCCTGGTTAAGGGAACAAATCCGGCAACTACCCGTTGGCGACCTCTGGCAGCGAAAAGCCCAGTCTTCCCTGAAAAACCAGTTAGACCGGACATTAAACGACAACTGTATTGGCGTATTGTTATGCGCTGATGGGGAGCCGGAACAGAGACTGGCGGTATGGCTGGAAAAAAATGCCGAACCTATCAACCGCTGGCAGGCAACCCTTAATGAAATACAGTCCGCCAGTGAACAGAACCTTGCCATGCTCTCTGTTGCGGTTCAGGAGCTGTCGTTAATGGCATTGACCTGAAATCTGCTGGTGGAAGAACCCGTTTGCAACTCATAAAAAAAATGGCCATCAAGGGGAAGATGGCCATTTTGAGTACACTGGGAGGACACACCATCAATCAGTGCGCCCTTAATATTATTTCGGCGATGTGAATCTGTTCATTAGCCAGTTGGGATCTGACAGGCAAAAAAAAACCAGCATCCGGGGGAGGAATACTGGCTATATAGCTTCGGCTACAGGGGAGCAGCCTACCACTTAACTTTCTGTCAACACAAAACACACAGTGAGCAATAAGAAACTCGTACCAAACTGCTGTCTTTTTCCTATCCTCATATACTCAGACAAGCAGAATTCGAAAAAGTTCCCGAAAAAATAAAAAAATTTCAGAGTTCCTCTGGGACATAGAAGAAAAGAAACAGGACAAACAAAAAAGCCAGCATCCAAATAAGGAATACTGGCCTGATACGATATATGGGGGGAACACATACCGCCTTTAAAATTACCAACACAAAACACACAAGGAGCAACTTATTCGAGGCTCACTACATGAGATACTCGTTTTGGTAAAAAGTTCCCGTCTTTAAGAAATGCTTACAAAACCCATCTCAGAACTTTTCTCTGATGCATCCTCGTAATGAATAGCATCAGTGTGCCTCATCCCAGTTATCTCCAACTCCCGCTTCAACCAGAAGAGGGACACTGAGCTCTGCTGCATCGGCCATCTGGGCTTTTATCCCCTCAACAACGGTCTGGACCTGGTCTTCTGCCACTTCCAGAACCAGTTCATCGTGAACCTGCATAATCACCCGGGCATTGAGTCCTGAGGTTTGCAGCCAGTGATCAACCTGAACCATTGCCCGCTTGATAATATCGGCAGCGGTGCCCTGCATGGGGGCATTGATGGCGGTTCGCTCTGCACCTTGACGGCGCATACCATTGCGGGCATTGATTTCCGGCAAATAGAGGCGACGACCAAACAGGGTTTCCACATAGCCTTTTTCCCGGGCAAAGGTTTTGGTCTCTTCCATATACCTCAGGACACCGGGGTAGCGCGCAAAGTAGAGATCAATATATTCCTGTGCAGACTTTCTGGAGACACCCAGCTGCTTAGCCAACCCAAAGGAGGACATGCCATAGATCAAACCAAAGTTTATGGCCTTGGCGCTGCGTCGCTGATCACTGGTTACATTATCAAGCGTGACACCAAACACTTCAGCGGCCGTTGCCTTATGAATATCCAACCCTTTGGCAAAAGCATCCAGCAACCCCTGGTCATGGGATAAGTGCGCCATAATCCGCAGTTCAATCTGTGAGTAGTCAGCGGCCACCAGCTTATAGCCCTTTGGTGCAACAAAAGCCTGACGCACCCTACGACCTTCTGGTGTCCGAACGGGAATATTCTGAAGATTCGGGTCAGAAGACGACAATCGTCCTGTGGCCGTTACCGCCTGATGATAAGACGTATGTATGCGCCCCGTGCCAGCATTAATCATCTTAGGCAGCTTATCGGTGTAAGTAGACTTCAGTTTGCTGAGCCCCCGATGTTCCAGAATCAATTTGGGTAAAGGGTAATCCAGTGCCAGCTCCTGCAAGACTTCTTCTGCGGTTGATGGCTGTCCTTTCGGGGTCTTTTTGATCACTGGCAATTGCAGCTTTTCAAACAACAATTCCTGCAGCTGCTTGGGAGATGACAGGTTAAACGCCTGACCGGCCGCATCATGGGCCGCCTTTTCCAGCTCTTTGAGCCGTTGTCCAATCTCCAGGCTCTGCTGACTTAACAGGCCGCCATCCACCAGCGCTCCGTTTCGCTCAATACGGGAAAGAATATCAACCAGTGGCATCTCAATATCATTGAACACCTTTGTTAGCGATGCTTCCGATTGCAACTGCTTCCAGATAGCCTGATGAAGACGCAAAGTAATATCCGCATCTTCTGCAGCGTAGGGACCAGCTTTTTCCAGTTCAATCTGATTAAACGTCAGCTGTTTTGCACCTTTGCCGGCAATATCTTCAAACTTGACGGTGCGGTAGCCCAGGTAATGATCCGCAAGGGCATCCATATTGTGTCGTGTAGCGATGGAGTTCAAAACATAGGACTCAAGCATCGTGTCAAAGGCGACACCTTTTATATGAATGTCATACCGGGCCAGCACGCTTTCATCGTATTTGAAATTCTGGCCAACTTTAAGTTTCTTCGGATCTTCCAGCAGCGGCTTCAGTTTCTCCAGTACCCAGTTTCTATCCAGTTGCACAGGTGCACCCAGATAATCATGAGCAAGGGGAACATAAGCCGCCTTGCCAGACTCCACGGCAAATGAAACCCCGACCAACTCCGCCACCATATAATTCAGACTGGTGGTTTCCGTATCAAAGGCAAACAGCTCTGCAGTCTCAAGCTGCTTCAGCCAATCGAGAAATACGGATTCGTCGGTAATGATTGTATATTCACCGGCAGGGGCCGCTGCTTCCTCATTCGAAGCTATGCTGGCGTCATCTTTTTCCAGCTCCGCAATTAGATTTCGGAATTCATACTCTTTATACAGAGCTAATAGCTTCTCTTTATCAACTGGCTGCATTGCCAGATTATCAATGGCAACCGGCAGCTCTACATCAGTCTTGATGGTCGCCAACTCTCTGGATAACAGCACGATATCCTTATGTTCAATAAACTTTTCCGCAAAATTCTTGCTGCCTCTGAATCCCAGTGCTGGCACTTCATCCAGTCGCTCAGCAATCTCATCAATACTGCCAATCCCATTAAGCAGAGCCAGTGCCGTTTTCTGACCAACCCCCGGCATGCCGGGAATGTTATCGCTGCTGTCGCCCATCAACGCCAGGAAATCAATAATCAAATGGGCGGGAACACCAAACTTGCTGGCCACTCCAGTCTCATCGGTGTGGGTATCATTCATGGTGTCGATCAGGGATACATGGGCTGAGACCAGCTGGGCAATATCTTTATCACCGGTGGAAATAATGGTGTCGATCTTATTTTCTGTGGCCTGCCGAGCCAGCGTACCAATTACATCATCCGCCTCAACACCACTGATCATCAACAGTGTCAGGCCCATGGCCCGGACGATCTGGTGGATAGGTTCTATTTGTGGTCGAAGGTCATCGGGCATCGGCTTGCGGGTTGCCTTGTATTCGCTGTACATCTCATGACGAAAGTTTTTGCCCTTGGCATCAAAAATCACCGTCACATGGCTGTCCGGATATTGCCGCATCAGGCTGCGCAGCATATTGGTCATAATCCTGATCGCCCCGGTAGGCCGGCCATCCGCTGTCCTCAGGTTAGCACGCTCAGAGGCATGAAAAGCGCGGTACAGGTAAGATGAGCCATCGACGAGTATGAGAGGCGGTGTACTGGCTTGTTCTGACATGGATTACGGACTCACTTACGATTCTGGGTAACAGGGTATAGAATGCTGTTTGAGCAAAATAGTGTAATGGTTTATAAGGCAATTATCATGAGGCTCCTGATGAAACCCTTCAGAAAAAGAGCGCAGTTGGGTATGGCATTCCTGCCCTTGTTTCTTTTTGGATGTGCAACACACAGTCCGGAAGGCTCTGAACCATCAGCAGCCAGCACAAACGTCACAGATAATCAAAAAGTGGTTGTTTTTACCGATGACTCGATCAAAAAAATCCCAAAATATCTGCGACCGGAATCGTTGGAGCAAAGGGATGATACATCCGTTGTGATCCGTACCGGTGACTCAAGAACCTATAAAGAATACCGGGTGGGTGGCCGGCTTTATGCTATCCAGGTTATCCCCAAAGTCGGTAAGCCATATTATCTCATTGCCTCAGACAATGAAGGTAATCCCATTGATCCAACAAAACGAACCCTGTTAGTGCCTTCATGGATTATTATTGAATGGCAATAAGGGAAACTGTAATTAAGAATGTACCATCGTTATTCCCGCGCAGGAGGATGTCGAAAAAGGTTGAAAATGCCGACTTCTCCCCCTTCCTTTCCCGCGAAGGCGAGAATGACGGATAGCTGGTACTTTCTACAGCGCCACTCCTCTGAAAACACTAGAACCATAGAGCTAACTATTTAACAAACAGGGACTTCATGGCTGTTTACACCCATTTAACTCAGCAAGATATTGAACAACTTCTGGCTCGTTATGATATTGGTAAACCAGTGTCGTTTAAAGGCATTGAAGGTGGCGTTGAGAACACCAACTACTTTCTGGATGTTGATAAGAAAGGTCATCTGCAGCGCTATGTTTTAACACTGTTTGAATACCTGCCTGCGGAAACACTGCCATTTTTCATTGCCTATACCGACGAATTGAAAGCCAGCGGCCTGCCGGTTCCAAATCCCATCAGAGACAGAAAGGGTGCAGCCCTGCAAACGGTAAAGGGAAAACCGGCTCTGATCGTTCAATGCTTTGAAGGGCAACACCCTGATGCAAAGAATCTCACTCTGGATCAATGCCAGCAAATTGGTACGATGCTGGCAAAAATTCATACAGCAGGGCAGAGCTCCTCACTTTATCAGGAAAATCAGAGAGGCCTGCCCTGGCTGGATGCTCAGCAACAAAGGCTGATTCCATTACTCAATCCAGATGATGCAAGCTTTATGGCAGAGCAGTGGCACAGCATATCGAAGGCCCTGGAAACCTTCAAACATCTGCCAAAGGGGCTTATTCATGGAGACCTGTTTCATAATAATGTGCTTTTTGATCAGGGAAAAATCTCAGCGGTTATCGACTTTTACCAGGCCTGTAATGATTGGCTGATTTATGACCTGGCCGTTACTGTAAACGACTGGTGCCTTACAGATAACCTTGAGCTGGATAACCAGCGTCTGAAGGCGTTGACTGAAGCCTATATCTGGGTTCGACCATTGACTGAGAATGAAAAAAAGGCATGGCCTTTAATGTTACGTCTGGCAGCATTCCGGTTCTGGATTTCCAGACTGATCACGTTTGTTTACCCTGAGCAAGAAGCCGATGGCGAACACCAGGAAAACCATGTTCGTGATTTTCTCGATCCGGATGAGTTCAAAATAATGCTCAAGCTAAGAACAAACATCCTGGACTGAAGCTCCCCTGACACAGTATTCAGTGAAGCGTTGAGCGCCATGCACTCACTTGGGGAACAGTTTTTTTATTTGACAACTTTCCTGTTTAGAACTCGACCTCCGCTCATCCTGAGCGGGGTCGAAGGGTCTAAACCGGAGGTCACGCCTTTCGACTCTTCGACGAACCCATAACTCGGGAGCGGAGTCCAGAATATCAGAATATTCAGACGTTATTCAGGGCTACGACGAATTATCTTTTTCTATCTGCTTCCACGTTTCGATACGACTATCGACCAATCCCACTTCAGGCAACTCTTTGGATAAACGCTCTGGGTATTCTACCTCATCGCTCGCTTTTGGCTGAGGGGTATCTATACCAGAACTTACCGGTAAATCCATTACCGTTAACAGAATACTGGATTCTTTCGAAGCCTGATCCTGAACGGAGCTTCTATCGTCACTATCAGTCACCGGATCTTTGGTTTCTGGCATTGGTGGAATTAACGAACGGGTGTCATCATCATCACTGCCGCTCTCAACACCCGACTTTTGAACGTTATCATCATCTGATAATGATTGGGCCTGTAATTCTAAAGGAACCTGATCTCCAACCGTGCAGCTTTTGTCATCACCGTTCACCGGATCTTTGGTTTCTGACATTGCCGAACTCGACGAATTCGAACTTAACGAAAGGGTTTCATCATCACTGCCGCTCTCAATATCCGACTTTTGCCCGTTTACCCCGATATCACCCTCTGATAATGATTGGACTGGTGATGCTGAAGAACCCTGAACTCCAACCGTGCTGCTTTTGACATCACCGTTCACCAGATCTTTGGTTTCTGACATTGCCGGTCTTAACGAAAGGGTTTCATCATCACTGCCACTCTCAACATCCGACTTTTGCTCGTTTACCCCGATATCACCCTCTGATAATGATTGGACCGGTGATGCTGAAGAACCCTGAACTCCAACCGAGTAGCTTCCATCAGCGACTGCCGTTCGTGACAAAATACCCTCACCTGAATGATCTTGATCAGTGGAAGATAATCCAGGTTCGGAAACAGGATCAGAAACACTTAACTCCCTATTCAGGGCTGGAACTTTTTCAGGATCCACGGGGATGTTATCAGATGCTAAATTAGAACAACTTCCCGAGGCACCAGTATTAAGAGGACTTGTTTCCATAGTAAACCTTAATTCAGTTGGCTAAAAAAGTGACGCCATGACTGTGACTGTCATTAATGGGATTTGTTCAAAATAATGTAACAATTTATAGCTGTAAAGAATGACGCTACAACAACAAAACGTTACAATATAACAATCACTCACAATACCCCGATTCAAGAACCATGTCAGACGAGCTTAATCCGTACGTAAATCATAACCATGGGCTCTGTATTCAATCAGCTCTTCGGGAGGCTCACGACCTGTGCAAACGCAGAAATGTTCGCCTCACTGCCCTGAGAGAAAAAGTACTGGAACAGATCTGGCAAAGCCATCGTCCGGTTGGGGCCTATGATATACTGGCACAACTCACCCAGGGTGAATCACGCCCGGCCCAGCCTCCGACGGTCTACCGTGCCCTGGATTTTCTTCAGGAGCAGGGGCTGGTTCACCGCATCGCATCAATCAATGCCTATATAGGCTGCAGTCATCCGGGCAAGCAGCATAATGGCTACTTCCTTATTTGCGAACGCTGTAAAATCACCGCTGAGCTCGAACACCCGGAGATTGATCAATCGCTGAAATCCTGTGCCAGTGATCATGGTTTCACCATTAACAAAACCCGCATCGAATTAACGGGCTTATGCATCAACTGTCAAAACACCTGATCGGCCATGAATGAGCCGCTCTTTGTCCATACACCCGCGTAAATCACCGCTGGCAGGATTTTTTTTGTTTTTTGATTAAAGAGCAGAGCCAACAGATTATGAATCAACCACTGATAGAGTTGAGTGACATCTGGATGAAATTCCAGAACAGAGAAGTGCTTACCGGCGTCAACCTGCAGGTGAATCCTGGTGAAATTGTAACCCTGATTGGCCCAAATGGCGCCGGCAAAACCACCCTTGTACGCATTGCTCTTGGTCTGCAAGCGCCATCTTCAGGCCAGAGAACAGTAAAAAAAGGGCTTCGTATTGGTTATATGCCTCAGAAACTGCATATCAATGACTCAATGCCTTTAACCGTCAATCGCTTCCTCAGGCTAACAGGTTGTCGCTTAACCGCTGTCAACAATGCCCTGGACCGTACCGGCGTTACCCATGTTCTGCAATCACCCCTGCAGTCGCTTTCTGGTGGTGAACTCCAAAGAGTTCTGCTGGCACGGGCACTTCTGCATAAGCCGCATATTCTGGTGCTGGACGAGCCTGTCCAGGGGGTTGATATCACCGGTCAAAAAGCGCTTTATCAGCTGATCACCGATCTTCGAAATGAATCCCGCGACCAGGAAAACTGCGCCGTTCTGATGGTTTCCCACGACCTTCATCTGGTCATGGCCTCTACTGATAAAGTCGTTTGTATCAATCAGCATGTCTGCTGCTCGGGGCATCCCCAACAGGTAAAGCAGCATCCAGCCTACCTTCGTCTGTTTGGTGGTGAGTCTGATGAACTGGCCATATACACACACCACCATGATCACCATCACGGAATTGATGGCCATGTGCTCGACCCGCAAAAAGACTGCTCAAAAGGAAGCCAGTGATGTCTGATATTCTCCTGTATGCCTTACTGGCAGGCTATGGTGTAGCCATTCTGGCGGCGCCCCTGGGCTGCTTTGTTGTTTGGCGAAAAATGGCTTATTTCGGCGATACGCTCTCTCATTCGGCGCTACTGGGTGTTTCCCTGGGCTTGATGCTGGACGTAAATATCAATCTGGCGGTAATCTGTAGCTCATTAATAGTCGCCCTCATTCTGGTCAGCTTCCAGGAAAAGCAACGCATTGCCTCCGACACCCTGCTGGGCATTCTCGCTCACAGCTCTCTTTCTATTGGTCTGGTTGCCGTCAGTTTTGCTGATAATATCCGGGTAGATATGATGTCCTACCTGTTTGGCGACCTGCTGGCAACAGGCCCATCCGACCTGTACTGGATATATGGCGGGGGAGGCGTGGTTCTGGCTACCCTGGCATGGCTCTGGAAGCCCTTGCTATCGATGTCCGTTCATGCCGAGCTGGCTCAGGTGGAGGGTATACCGGTCAAGAGGCTCAGGCTGGTGTTAACCCTGTTAATGGCACTGGTTATTGCCGTAGCCATGAAGATTGTAGGGGTTCTGCTGATTACCTCACTGATGATTATTCCGGCTGCCACAGCTCAACGCCTTGCCAAAACACCAGAGCAAATGGTCCTGTTTTCAGCATTACTGGGCCTTCTGGGGGTTTCCGGTGGCTTAATAGCCTCATGGTACCTGGACACACCCGCAGGCCCATCAGTCGTTGTATCCAGTTTTTTACTCTTTCTAATGACTCAATTAATTAAAAAGAGATAAAAAGTAAAATAGCCAGCCAACGCTGGCTATTAGATTAAAGTAGAATACTTATAAGTTTTTTATTCATAATGAATAAAAAAATGAGCCTACAATTGATGTAACAACGTTATTTTAAATACCAAAGTCTAATTGCAGATATTTGTCTATTTATCAAGAATATGGTTCAAATTGATGTAAAAAGGAGTTTCATCATGCCTAGCGCTCTGGCTCAAATATTAGGATCAGGAAATCTAACTGATTTAACTCAAACCAAAAAGCCACCCAAGCTCGCCGCTAAACTGCTAGTCAATGGGAATGGCCAACCCATTAATGGAACTTTGTTACTTAACAGATCACCCGCTAAAGTTGAAGCTACTCCTTATACCGCTCGTGGAGTGTCTGCAGTTTCTAATGGTGTAAATGCCATCCCAGAAACTCCACCTCCACCGCCACCTCCACCAGCTTTTGTACCGCCGCCTCCGGCATCTGGCTCGCCAGTAGCTACCATGCCCAAAAAAACCTGGAACCAGGGTGGAAATAAAAATAAACAATCTACTGCTGCATTGAAAATGCAAGAGAAGATGGCAAAGCAGGCAAAAAACAAGTCAACTTCAGCGCAAGGAGATCTTCTTGCTCAAATTAATGCCAAAATAAAAAATAATGCCACTGAACCAGTGGATGCAGTACAAATCCAATCCACTGAAAGCACTCCAGTTACTTTTAAAACAGCATCAGAATACATCAATGATGGAGCATGGGATCACTATAAAGACCAGCTTACCAAAAAAGTCATTGCTGCCAGTGGTATTAAAGGTAACAACACACACTTAAATTCTCTAATGAAACAACACGCAAATCATGCGGGTAAAGAAGGTAACCATGATGCAGTTCGTAGTGACATAGATGCTGAAGGAGAGAAAAAGAACCCTGGAAATATTCAAAAAAGTAAATATGAAGCTTATATTCTCGGGCGTGATCAAAAGCAAAATCTGTTGAATGACTTCAATCAGAACATTAATGAATTTCTTAATCAGTACTTGACAACTTTGTCAACTACAGCAAAAAAACATGGCAAAAATATACAAGAATTAATGAGTAAATGGTTTGAAATCTCGACTTTAGCTAAAGCTCCAGCCGAATTCTTTGCTGAAAATACAGAGTTGACTGGACAACTGAAAAAAACTGGCTGTCAGGTTCAGTGGCTTAAACAACAAGATATGACTGAAGAGTTTATTGATGGGCTTATTAATTATGATAATGCCCCAGAGAAAATAGCCACTCATATTAATAAGATATTCAGTCGTGAAGAAAAAGCATTGGATAATAAAAAATATGAGATTCAGAAAGCACAGGAAAAGCATAAGTCAAAACTTTCTAAACTGCTTGGAAAGAAATAAAGTTACTTTATTTCCACCGGTTAGCCTTTGCGCTAACCGGTGGAACTATCAGTCACTCACGCTATTGAGCACAGAGGATAACTTAACCGGATCCAGTGGCGGCCTGATAAACCCATGATAATCACCTTTTGGATTGATCAACGCCAGATTCGCCCCATGATCCACTAAATAAAACTCATCTTCCGGATCAATGACCGGTGTAAATGGCACATTCATCTGAACAGCTAGATTGTAGATATTCGCAATATCACCCGTCACCCCAATAAAATCTTTATTGAAGTAAGGCACATACCCCTTCAGTTTTTCCGCCGTATCCCTTCTTGGATCCACCGACACCATAATGTACTGCATGCTTTTGGCAAGCTCGGGTGACTCTTTCTTTAACAGGGTGTCCAGTTTATTCAACTGGCTCAGCGTTGCCGGACAGATATCAGGGCAGAAGGTGAAGCCAAAGTAGATCAGGCTCCAGCGTCCTTCGAGATTCTCCGGCTTAAATGGCTGGCCGTTATGGTCAACCAGGCCTTCCATATTAAAGGTTCTGGGGGTCTCAAAAACCACAGCCCCCATCTGCTGTAGCTGCTCTTTAGACAGTGGGGGTTTGTTCAAAAATTTATTAAACGTCAGCCCCATAACGACGGCGACTACAGCCAGTAAAATAGTGACCGTTTTCCTCACAGCCTTACTCCTTTTGGTATCCACAATCGCGCCTTAAACCCAGAGATAAAATGAATAGTGATCCACCAGCAGAACCACAAATAACAGCATCAGGTAAGTTATCGAATACCTGAACGTTTTGATGGCTGCATGGGGGCGGCTGTCACGAAGCAGAACGATCGCCCAGTAAAGAAATCTTGCACCCAGAATGCTTGCCCCCATCAAATAGATAACCCCACTCATCCCGGTCAAAAATGGCAGTATGGTGACCACGCACATAATGATGGTGTAGAGCAGAATATGAAGCTTGGTATAAGCCTCGCCATGGGTAACCGGCAACATGGGAACATCCGCCTTGGCGTACTCCGCCTTACGATGAATGGCCAGCGCCCAGAAGTGGGGAGGGGTCCAGGCAAAAATAATCAACACCAGTAAAAGACCATGGCCGTCAAATTGACCGGTTACTGCCGTCCAGCCAAGAAAGGGAGGCGCAGCACCCGCCAGACCACCAATCACAATATTCTGGGGCGTTGCCCGCTTCAGAATCAGCGTATAGACAACGGCATAGCCCATCAGCGATGCAAAGGTTAACCAGGCTGTCAGCGGGTTCACCAGAAGAAAGAGCATGGCCATTCCCATCGACCCAATGGCAAAGGCAAAGATAACGGCCTGAAAAGGCTCGACACGACCGGTGGCTACTGGCCGTTTATGGGTTCTCGCCATCATGGTATCGATTTTCCGGTCAACCACGTGGTTGATAATGGCTGCTGCTCCGGCACAAAGAGCAATCCCGAGATTGCCAAAAAACAGAATATCCAGAGGCACCCAGCCAGGGGTCGCCAGATACATACCAATAACCGAGGTTAAGATCATCAGAGCGACAACTTTGGGCTTGGTCAGCTCCAGGTAATCCCGCCAGTGGGCACTCCCTGCCTGCAGTACATTCGATTGACTCATGCTTCAGCACTCCTTGTTTCTGACGCTTCTGACAAAAGAGCGCCGCCAAAAAGAAAGTAGTTATAGGCCACCAGAGATAACAGCAACAGTGCGCCACCCAGGTTGTGGGCAACGGCGACAGCCAGCGGCAAGCTCCAGATTATATTGCTCAGGCCAAGACCTGCCTGAATAACCACCATCATCAAAACCAACAGTGCCAGCCTGCGAACCATCGCCCCGGAAACACCGCCAACTCCCACTGACACTCTAAACGCAACAGGCACTTGTATCGTTAGTAATAGTACTGTCAGTAATGCCCCTGTGCGATGAGCAAAATGAATAGCCGTTCTAGCCTCAGCGTGCAACTGCCCACCCAGATAGTTCGGGCCAATATCCTGGCCAACATCGAATCCTTCCTCAAAATTCATGGGAGGCAGCCATTGCCCCTGACACATGGGCAGGTCAGGACAGGCAAGGGCGGCATAGTTTGAACTGGTCCAACCACCCAGACTGATCTGACCGATAACCACCAGCAAACTCAAGACCACAATGCCTTTCAGCCAGAACACCGGCGGTGCAGGCACCTTCTGTTGATGCAAACCCGACAGCCTCAGCGTTAACAAGAACAGCAGACTGAATGTAGCAAAGCCACCCAGCAAATGAGCCGTAACCACCTGCGGCCATAACTTCAGCGTCACCGTCCACATACCAAAGGCAGCCTGAAGTGTAATCAGAAGCAGAATAAGAATGGGGAGCTTGAAGGGCTGACCCGGTTCACGGCGATGCCTGATCGCCTGAATGACAATCCCCAGAACAAGAATCATCAGAGCCCCGGCAATATAGCGATGGCTCATCTCGGCCCAGCCTTTATTCACCTCAACAGGAGCATCGGGGAACAACATCTCTGCGACTGCAATTTCCTGCTGCGTATCTGGCACCGTCAGAAAACCATAGCAACCGGGCCAGTCCGGACAACCCAACCCGGCATGCACCAGCCGCGTATACGCCCCCAGGCCAACCACCAGACTCGCCAGCAGCGTGGCAACCAGAGCGAGATAAAATCCCTTTTTCCTTATCGCTTTCTTCATGAAAAGACACCATCAAGTTGACTACCCATTACCAACCCTTTTATTAACCAATAAATACCAGATTAAGGAGAAATAAATGCTCGAATAATCATTTAGTACCCATTAACCGATATTGGATGCTTTCAGCAGTTTTTTCAGATCTTTCAGCAGGTCTCCACCCGGCTGGCCCACCTGATACCCCATGATCAAATTACCGAAAGGATCAATGATAAAAATCCGGTTTTCCGGCCATTGCAGCAAACCAAGGGTCTTTTGAATGTTTTTATTGTCAGCTTTAAGCCAATAGATTCCGGGGTGCTCGGATTCCAGTTGGTCCGATGGCTCCGGTTTTCCCGGTGCGATATAGAAACGGGTTATCCGGTCAGCATCTTTTCCCAGTGCGATATGAACCTGCCGGGTTTTGTAGAGACTTTCCTGACATTGAGACTCATTACAGCGGGTGCTGCCAAACACCACGACACGCCACAAACCTTCTGTGTCATCAGGATCAACGGTGGCATCTCCATCCTGAAGGTTTAAGGCTGAAAATTGGGCAGGGGGTAAGAGCAGCTCGCCTTTATTGGTGCGTCCATCCGGCACCCCGAGCCCGGTAAAATACATAAGCCATGCCATGCCCATGGCAATAGAAGGAATCAGAACTACCAGGGCAAGCTGAAGACGGCTATTCTTTTTCGGTTTAGCGATTATTTCCGGCATGATTACCTCACAGGTCACGTCTTTTCATTGAAAGTCATGCTTATTGTTTTTATATAAAAGTGCCGCTCATGGCTGTTTTCCTGCACGAATCATCTGAAATCCATACAAAACCAGAAGTACAAGCGCCATTGCAAACCATTGAAACGCATACCCAAAATGCTTCTCAGACTTCAGGTTGACCACTACCGGTCGAACCTGCTCAGCCTGTGGCTGACCATTGTTGAGTATTAAAAAAAAGTCTGGTGTTGTGCTTTCAATAGCCTCTGACATCCTGAGCTGGTCAAGGGCCTGAATGCGTTTTGGCCAACCGTCTTCCCAAATATCCTCAGTCAACATGAAAGGTTTACCCAGAGGGTGGTACGCAAATCCGGTGAGAACCAAGTGACCCGGATCGGTTCGTACCTCAGGTAATTGCTCACGGTCTCCGGCAGGAATCCAGCCTCTGTTAATCAGCAACCATTCCCCCTCATCAGTTAGCAAAGGCATAAACAACTCGTATCCGGCCTCTCCCTGGTAAACCTGATTATCCAGTAAAAAATACCGATCGGGATCAAACCGCCCACTCACGGTTACTGGCAAAAACAAGGGGTCGTCATGCAGTTGAGCCTGAGAAATAGTGACCGGCGCAAGGTCATGCCGGGACTCATAAGCCTGCTCCAGCACCAGCTTTTGCTCATAACGTGATAGCTGCCAGAAACCCAATACCATCAGTATTGGCAGTAGGGCAATCACTAATAGGGTCAACTTCAATCTGAATCCAAACATCAAGTGAACAGTCTTTCTATGTTAAGGTGTGAAAAAAATAAGTTCATACCAACAACTTGTGGATAACTTTTGAGCTAAGAACATGTGGATAAAACTCGTTATTATTCTTCTTTTTGTTGCCGTTGTTATCAGCCTGGGTACCGGCTTTTATTTTTTACTCACTGAAAAAAAGGGCTCAGCCAAACTGTTAAATTCACTGAAAGTGCGTATCGGGCTTACCGTACTTATCATGGTGATCATCGTTGTTGCCTGGCTGCATGGTGATATTCACAGCCAGGCCCCTTGGCTTTACCGGTGACAGCGGCCTAAACCAGATAAACAAACACAAATAAGCCAACCCAAACCACATCAACAAAGTGCCAATACCAGCTGGCCGCCTCAAAGGCAAAGTGGTTCTCCGCCTCAAAGTGTCCCCGATAAACACGAGCCAGCATCACGGCCAGCATAATGGCGCCCAGCGTTACGTGAGCACCGTGAAAACCGGTTAACAGAAAGAAGGTCGAGCCATAAATCCCGGCGCTCAATGTCAGGCCCAGCTCGTTATACGCTTCAATATATTCTTCTGCCTGAAAGAACAGGAATGCAGCGCCGAGCACCAGTGTGATGATCAGCCATAACTTCACTTTGTAACGCTCATTCGCTCTCAGCGCATGGTGAGACAGCGTCAGGGTAATACTGGAAGTCACCAGCAAAAGCGTGTTTAACAATGGCAGATGGAAAGGGTCAACGACATCTGCCGCACCAACAAACAGGTCATTATCCGGGTTTACCATCAACGGCCAGTCGGCGACAAAATCAGGCCAGAGGAACTGATGGGTCATCGCTCCTTCAGCCTCACCGGCCAGCCAGGGGACGGCCAGCGTCCGGACATAAAAGAGCGTGCCAAACAGTGCCGCAAAAAACATGATTTCCGAGAAAATAAACCAGAACATGCCCCAGCGAAATGTCCGGTCCATTTGAGCACTGTAAAGCCCGGAACGTGATTCCTGGATAACATTCCCGAACCAGCCAAACAGCATCCAGGCCATAAGCAGACCGCCCGCGTAAAATACGTAGTGGGCATTGGAATCCTTAACGCCCGCTGACATGTCGTTAATCATCATACCGGCACCGGCAAGGGTCATAAAAAGACCGATGGATGCGATTATTGGCCACTTGCTTTGGGCCGGAACATAATAGGTACCTTCTTCGGTAGCCATGATCCTCTCCTGATTAGGCAGGGAGTACGCCCTTGCTCCCTAATTCAAATGAGTTACATCAAACAGTGTGTACGACAAGGTTAGCTTTTTAATATGTTTTGGCAGTTCCTGATCGACAATAATCCGTAACGGCATCACCTTTTCTTCATAAGGCTCCAGTGTCTGGGTAGTAAAGCAAAAACACTCCACCTTATGCAGATAGTTCGTGGCTTCAAAAGGGGTGACACTGGGAATTGCCTGGCCAACCATTCTTTTCCCGGTTGGGTTACGGGCCACAAAAGTCAAAAGCCCGGGCTCACCGGGATGAACCGTTACCTGCGATGTGCTTGGTGAAAAATCCCAGCTCATGCCTGAATTTTTCGTTGCCACAAACTGCACTTTAATATCACGACTGGTATCAACTTCAGCGGTGGTCGCCTGGTACTGGTAAGCAACCGGGTCAGTTTTGCCATTGAGTCCGGTTACCTGACAGAACACGTTGTACAGCGGTACCATGGCAAACCCGAAAGCGAACATGCCACAGGCCGCAAGAATAGAACGGAAAACGGTACGACGTGTTGAACGCTCAACCTCACCCTGGGTTGCGCCTTTTTTCTCATCGCTCATGCTGCCTCCCACAGTTCAAATCACGCCAAATCACGTTCCCCTCCAACATCTTATTTAATATCCGGCGGGGTGGTGAACGTGTGATAAGGAGCTGGTGAGGGCACACTCCATTCCAACCCTTCCGACCCTTCCCAAGGTTTAGCAGATGCTTTTTCTCCACCTCTAATACATTTGATAACGATAAAGAGGAACAGAAACTGAGTGGTGCCAAACATGAAACCACCGATACTGGACATTTCATTGAAGTTGGCAAACTGCAGGGCATAGTCAGGAATTCTTCGGGGCATTCCGGCAAGACCTACAAAGTGCATGGGGAAGAAGGTCAGGTTCATGCCAATAAATGACAGCCAGAAATGCACTTTGGCCAGCGTCTCGTCATACATATGACCCGTCCACTTGGGCAACCAGTAGTAACAGGCCGCAAAAATGGCAAAGATCGCCCCGGGCACCAGCACATAATGGAAATGAGCCACCACAAAGTAGGTGTCGTGATACTGGAAGTCAGCCGGGGCAATGGACAACATCAACCCAGAGAAACCACCAATGGTAAACAGCACCACAAAGGCGATTGAGAACAACATCGGCGTTTCAAACGTCATGGAGCCACGGAACATCGTGGTAACCCAGTTAAAGACCTTCACACCGGTTGGCACAGCAATCAACATGGTGGCGTACATAAAGAACAACTCACCGATCAGGGGAATCCCCACGGTGAACATATGGTGAGCCCAGACAATAAACGACAGAAACGCAATACTGGCAGTGGCATAAACCATGGAGGTGTAGCCAAACAGGGGCTTACGGGCAAAGGCCGGGATAATGGCTGAGACAATGCCGAAAGAGGGCAGAATCATGATGTACACTTCCGGGTGCCCAAAGAACCAGAAGATATGCTGGAACAATACCGGGTCGCCACCACCGCCGGCATTAAAGAAACTGGTGCCAAAGTGAATATCCAGCAACATCATGGTCACCGCACCGGCCAGTACCGGCATAACCGCAATCAGCAGATAAGCGGTAATCAACCAGGTCCAGACAAACAGCGGCATCTTCATCATGGTCATACCCGGAGCCCGCAGGTTCAGGATCGTGGCGATGATGTTAATGGCCCCCATGATGGAAGAGACACCCAGCATATGGATGGCAAAGATGAAGAAGGTAGTTGAGGGCGGCGCGTAATCCGTTGATAGCGGTGCGTAGAATGTCCAGCCAAAGTTAGGCCCTCCACCCTCCATAAACAATGTGCTTACCAGCATCACTGCGGCGAAAGGCAGTATCCAGAAACTCCAGTTATTCATGCGGGGCATAGCCATGTCCGGAGCCCCGATCATCATGGGAATCATCCAGTTGGCCAGTCCGACAAAGGCGGGCATAACCGCACCGAACACCATGATCAGGCCATGCATCGTAGTCATCTGGTTAAAGAAGCCCGGTTCGACAATCTGCAGCCCGGGCTGAAACAGCTCAGCCCGGATAATCATCGCCATGGCGCCACCGGTCAGAAACATGATGAAACTGAACCACAGGTACATGGAGCCAATGTCTTTGTGGTTGGTGGTGAGAACCCAGCGCATCAAACCTTTTGCAGGACCATGATGATGATCTTGTGACGCGCTATCTTGAACAGAGTCAGTTACCGAAGTCATATCAATGCTCCTTACAGGCTCGCCTGTTTGTTATCGGGCATGGCCTGCCTGGCCGGATCTTTCACGTATTCGCCAGTTTTCTTATACTCCACGATCTCTTTTGGCGTCACCATTTCGCCGGTATTGTTGCCCCAGGCATTACGCTCGTAGGTAATAACTGCCGCAAGGTCCACTTCATTCAGCTGACCGGCAAAAGCCTGCATGGCGGTGCCTTTCTTACCGTTCATCACCATACCCACATGAGCACCGATCTGATCGGCCTCCATCGCCATTGGATTGCCTTTCAGGGCAGGGAAGATGGGAGGCATACCTGCACCATTTGGCTGGTGACAAACCGCACAAACCTTGTTGTAAGTCTGTTCACCGCGGGCCATCAGTTCGTCCATGGTCCATGTTTTGTCATTCAGCTCACGTTCTTTTTCTGCTTCCGCCTGTTTCGCCAGAAGCCATGCCTCATAATCCTCTTCCGACACTGCCTCAACAACAATGGGCATATAGCCATGATCTTTACCGCACAGCTCTGCGCACTGCCCACGGTAAGTTCCGGGCACATCGATATTGGTCCAGGCTTCGTTAATAAATCCGGGAATGGCATCACGCTTTACCGCAAAGGCAGGAACCCACCAGGAGTGAATCACATCCGCGGCAGTCACCAGGAAGCGAATCTTTTTACCCACCGGGACAACCAAAGGCTCGTCAACCTCAAGCAGGTAATTAGGATTCTTGTTCCGAACGTTAAGAATCTGCTCTCTGGGCGTGCTCATATTACTGAAAAAGGAAACATCTTCGCCCACATACTCGTACTGCCACTTCCACTGGTAACCGGTGATTTTGATATCAATATCAGCCTCATCGGTATTGTAAATATCCACCAGTGTTTTGGTCGCCGGAATGGCCATCAGAACAAGAATTAAAAACGGAATGGACGTCCATATAATCTCCACCAGAGTACTTTCATGGAACTGGTGGGGTACGGCGCCTTTGGATTTCCGGTGCTTGAAAATAGAGTAAAACATGACACCAAAAACGATCACGCCGATAACGACACAAATCATTAATATGGTCATATGAAGGCCGTAGATATTGCGGCTGACAGCCGTAACACCTTCGGTCATGTTGACTTCCCATGCAGCACGGCTACTACCCGTTACAGCCAGTCCCGCAAGAAGAAGAAAGAGAGATTTCGCCTGCTGCATCATTCCCTTACATCCCCTGACTATCCGCTGATCGCAGCGGAAACTTCTTATTATTATTGTGCAGACTTATTGTGCTGCTTTACTTCTCAGAGGTGTGACTGATAACGGGCCATTAGTCCCGGTTACCTGTGCCACGATACTGACCTGTCCAATGGTCTTATTGTTACAAGCATTGATCAACTCCAACCCATGATAAAGCCAGTCTGTGCCATTTACGCCGGTAAATCACACAGAAACACAGGAGGGGAGAGATATTGCTTTGATTTATCTGGCCTGAAAAACCCCACTACATCTAATCAAGAGCAGATATGCAACCAGTATTGAGACAAAGCCAAACTACTTTCATACACACAACTGCAAATCCAACACCTCAAACCATAGAAAACCTATGGTGACTTACCACAAGAGCGACTTATCACAAGAAGACGCCCCAAGCAGAACACTCTGGGTCTGACAATAATCGTCCATAGAGTATAGTTCCAGAAATCTATTAAACAACATGATGAAAAAAAATGAAATATTCAATTTAACAAAACACTATTAATGTCGTTTATTTATCGCTTAAGCTATTCATTATCAAAGGCTATAACGGGCTGTAATTAAACGACATTTTTCTTCAGCGACCTGACTCATTCCACCGTCTCCTTTTAATTTAATAAAAGTTGCACTGAATTCTTATGTTATAGAGAAAACAACCCGGTAAGGGTGCAATTAAAAATGTCCAAAAGAGAAAGTCGAAATGGCTATAGCTCTTAAGGTAGTGGAACTGCAGGAAATACCCACGTACCGTCATCCCCGCGAAGGAGGCTGTCGCAAAAGCCCTAAAAGAAGGGAACCACAAAGGCACAAAGACACAAAGTTTTTTTGGTTGCTCTCAGGCTACCCGTTGAACAAACCAGACCCTTCTTTTCTTTGTGTCTTTGTGTCTTTGTG
>NZ_JAVRMB020000183.1:0-20258 GCF_031844845.1 Endozoicomonas sp. | reverse complement strand
GAGTGGCTGGAATCCTTTGGGGATGTGGTGAGTGGCTACCCGGAAATAGCTGAGTGCTACCGGATGAGTGGTGAGTATGACTACTTGCTTCGGGTTGTGGTGAAGGATATAGAATCCTTTGACCGGTTTTATAAGGCGCTGGTTAATGCTGTGGATGGACTGACAGATGTTACCTCCATCTTTGCCATGGAACAGATGAAGTACACGACAGCGTTGCCACTATAAAGGTGTGTTCCGGAATAACTTCCTTATTTCAACAAACGTTGCCTGTATCCCGTAGTTAGAAAAAGACGGGTTTCTTGTGCTTTTGCGGACTACTGCATGGTTTCAATGGGTTTGACAGGTAGGTTGGGTCGAACGGAGTGAGCCCCAACAATTTTACCGGTGATGGCGATAGTTTGTTGGGGCTCGCATTCGCTCGACCCAACCTGCGTCACCTGTCAATTGCAATGAAACCATGTACTACGACCTTAACAAACCCCAGTTAAAACCCCCAGCCGTCATCCCCGCGCAGGCGGGGATCCACTGCTCGCGATGGATTCCCGCCTGCGCGGGAAAGACGGCAGTTCCGTGGGAACGAGGATACATTGGCCTCATGGAGAGGCCGATAAAACTATTAGAGATTGTACTTCAGGGTGTAAACCATACCATCCTGATAGGTAGACTCACCCAGTTTGTCGTCAGCATAGCGATACTGGATACCCAGTGTGATTTTTTTATTGGCGTTCCACCACAGGGCGACTGCGCCATTTTGGCCGTCTTTCTTGCCTTCCTGGTATTGAGTGTCACGATCAAATTCATATTCGTGCCAGTTAGTGAACATGAAGTTTTGCTCCAACAAGTTGAAGTTGTAACCTAATACCCAGCCCGCAACCAAACCGTTATAACCACTGAAGAATGTTGTTTCGGTGTTGTTAGCCGCAACAAAAGGCTTCCAGAAGAAGTTGGCATTCTGGTAGTTAAAGCCAACACCCAGAAGACGATTCTGCTCATCAAAACCTGCGGAACTAAAGTCATAGATATGACCGTAGATATTAAAGCCAGTCTGGCCCAGATTGTAGCGCAGGGTGCCTTTCATGGCTGTACGACGACCATCGCCATCGGACTCTTCATTACTCTTGTGTGGGTTTTCCAGATCAAAGAATCCGTAAACCTCACCCCAGTCAAAACCGGCACCGCCTTCAATTTCAAGGAAAGTGAAATCTTTCTTACGGTTTTTAGTGTGATCTTCGGTTTTGTCAGTCCAGTCCAGACGACTGATGCTGACATTACCAAAACCATATTGATAATCAGCACTGGCAGAAGCAGAAAAACCAGCAGTCAGAACAGCCGCAGCAAGGGTAGATTTACGCAGGAAGCCCATAAAATATCTCAGCATATAAAGTTGGCATGAAAAATGTTGACCGACTGTACCTATAATATGCATGGTGAACAATACGTACTAAAAACAGCCAGTTGACATTCTTTTCCCTCTATGGGACCACTGTCTCTTTATTCATGCTTGCCCGAAAGTGGGCTGGAAAGTACAGTTCGCAAGTCGTTCTTATTATGAAAATACCAGCTGAGACATATGACGCTCATGGCCTGGGTGAAAACCCTTTGTATGAGAGCTGTCTTCTGGCTATTTGGGGGAGTATTTGTGAGCAAGTTCTTTTATGGTAAAGGCTGTGTGTCGCCGTTTCTGATGACTGCTTTTGCTTGCTTGCTGATGATTCCCTTACCGACTCTTGCTATTACCTGTTATGAGCCATCGCCTTCCGTGGCGGCAGGGGAAAGTATTTTTGATTATAAAAAAGCAGAGACCCTCTCTGCGTCCGAACAAAGAACGCTCCAGTCTTTTCTGAAGAAGGTTGACCGCCGATGGCAGGGTTCTGCAAATCGGGTGACCTGTGTCGGCAGTGAGCAGAATGCCCGCCAGATGAAAAGAGAAACCAATATCTCAATGGAAGCAGAAGGTGACTACCGAAGAGATATGACGTTTCGTTCCGAGATTTATAATCCTGAAAGAAAGACTCGCTATTCAGAAAAATTCAGTCTTTATCAGGTCGATGGTTTTCTGCGAATGGATAGCCGCGGCCCAGATGGCGATATAGAAATTATGCGCATAGGGGCTAATGAACTGATTTTCCTGCAGCGCTATTTTGTCAGAAAGCCGAAACCAGACAAACCAGAAGAAGATAAGCCAGTTAAACCAGTACCACCCATAGCCATTTTGCCTGCAATACCGATTATCAATCCTCTGCCTTCCATTCAGTCCGTGGATGAAGTAACCACTCAGCCTGTTGATCGTTATTTGCGCGGAGAAGGTCGCAAACGAATTACCCGACTTACGAAAGATAAACAGGAAGAGAACGTCGAGTACAGCCCCGGTGGTGTTTTGAATGAGGTGGTGCGTCATTTGGCCATTAAAGGGCGCACCCTGCAAATAGACATCACGGTCTATACCAATGGTTATCTTGCATCTTCAGAAAAGTGGCACCTTAGATGATGCCTTAATGGTTCGGGAGCTTTATTCAGTCTCCAAGTCTCCAAGTCTCCAAGTTTTTATCGTAAATACTTCTGGAAGCTCACTGAGCTTTTATTTTGGATCCAAGGGATGGAAAAGGATAAGCAAATAGAGTAAATAATATGACGGTTTCTTCAGGCTTTATCCCAAAGCTCAGCTACGCTGCGGTGGTTGTTGTCCGGCAGCAAAGATCAGAACACTCAGGAGAACGTCGAGACAGACCTTCAGGTCATAGTTCCGGGTTAATGAAAAAAGCCGAAATATTAACGCCTGTTACACCCTTTGTTACTCCATTGAGAGGATACGATCATCGTGTAAACGATCAGAAGGCTCACCTTTGGCAGCCAGAGATACGGCTCTAGCGTTACAGTGCGACACTGACACTCCAGCCGTGAAAGCCCCTCCTCTTCGACCTTCATTTTCTTCTCATTTGCCAAGTGCTGAAAATCAACATCAACCTCCCGGGACGACTGGAAATGATAGAGCGGCTTGCAGGAAACCCTATGTCCCGGGATCTCAAACAGCACAACGCACAAAATCTCAGCCAAAATGGAAGGAAAAATTCAGCCACATGGCAGATGCTGTCCGTTACGTCCACTGGTTAGAAAATCAAGGTGATTACATTCGGGCCAATTTATACAAATCAAGTATAAATCCCATCGCTTTTCAGAAAAATTGGCGTTCAAAATGTGCAATAAAGCATGCCGTTGAATTAAATGAACAAGGTAATACAACCGAAGCGCTTAAATATCTGGATTATATCATTGAAAGGGATAGCTCCAATATAGGTCAAAACTGCTTTCCGCTTGGCTTCTATTTTGACGCTGTTCGTAAAAAATCTGTTATTTTAAAAAGGAATTGTCGTTTTGAAGATAGTATAAGCTGCTTGAGCAATTAATTAATGATATTAAGACTCATAGATGTAAATTTCCTTCCAGAGTTGTTCCTCCTGATTTCAGTAAAAGCATTACTCTTTTGTGGGAGACATACAGCCAGTGTTTAAGACAGGGTGATGCGGACAAAATCTTTGGTGAAGTTTTGGAAGCAAACCGGGAAAGCCCTGAACATGAACAGAGACTAAGAGCCAAAAGATACTCTTTAAGAATTCCTTCTGATCCTGAAAATACAGTAAATTTGATATGAACTTCTTGATCTGAAAAATGTCAATAGTAGCAAAGGGTCACCTACTTACCAGGAACAATCAAATGAATGGAATTCCAATTAAAATTCCAATTAATTATGGCCCCGCTTGCCGGGGGAATAGAACTCCCGGCCATTCACAATGCATGAAAATACGTATTTGCCAAACGTGCAATCAGTATTTGCCCTCCGGGCATCAATCAATCAATGACTCGGCTGTTATAAAAAGAAAAATTCAGATACAAACAGATAATCTGGAAGATTCACACATGGTCGAAAAATTTATCCAGTCCCTTAAAGAAATAAATGAAGATTATCTCAATCGGTTTGAATCAAGCTTGAACGAGCTTAAAAAGATGATCGAAGATGATAGTAATGTGTTGAGAGATAAAGATGGAGTCATGCTTTTTGTTGAAAGAAGCGATGTAACCGATGTAGTAAGTAAGAATATTTCCAATGTTAAGTTTTTAATAAAAGAAATGTTTAGAAAATGGGTTGTCTTGAGCCAGTCGTCTTGGACTCATCATGAAGACATCAAAAGGATGCTTGATTTCTATGGAGAACGCTATAACGGAGGAGCCAGCAAGGGTACTATTGGCATGTCTATTTCTAAATATATGAAGAATGGGGCTGACTTAGCACAAGCCTTGAAACAATTTATAGACTGGGATGAATCTAGAGAATGGGATTGTCTGGAAAGAATGGGTAAAGATATGATTTTTGATCTTACTCTTTATTTCAGTAATGAAAGAGTTTCCAACAAAAAATTTCGGTTGAGTGGGATGCCTTTACAAAGTAACTTTACATTCGATGAAAACCACAAGAATAAGAATGAAAAGTTGATGGGGTATTTCAAAAAAGAAAGTGTAGATTTGATTTGGTCTATATGCTCGGTAATGAATTTTGGCGATAAAACTTTTAGTATACAAGAGAGATTTTTAAACTATTTTACTCAAGCGATTAAAGATACAAGAAGTATTGATTTTCATAATGACAACAGCTTTATTGCTTTTTTGTGCAGGTTTGAAATTTCACCAGAAAAGCTGAGCAATCTAATTAAAGGTATGCGAGGAATAAATGAATATAAAGTGCATCTGGAAGTTCTAAAAAATAAAGGGGTTATAAGTAATATGACATCGGTAAAAAAAACTGTTTTCTCCTTGAAATCATTTATGACAACTGAAGCAATAACATCTGGAGAATTAAAGGATCGTAGTAAAAGAAGTATAACTTGCCTGTACGACTACTTTCGCACTAAAATTCCAGTCAAGGATTTTTTAAGCATTCTGTTCTGCAAATCCGTACATGCACAGAAGGAAATAGAACAATATATGAATGATGCAGAAGAAATACTGAGCAAGCTTCAAAGTGATGATCTTTTTGGAATAAAACTAAATGAACTAAAGGAAATGACAGATAAAATTAAACTGAAGCAAGAACTGCATGACACAAAAGTTAGCACTATGAATTCTGAATTGGCCGCTCTGGCCGAGAAAAAGAAAGCGCAACTGGCTGAGGTTCTTATGTTTAAATTGCCCAAAGAATTTATGGAGTTCAGTTTATATGTTATGGCATTAATTACTGACCCAATCAGTTTCAATCTTATAAAAAAAGCTGTTTGTACAAAATATGGGCATACATTTGATGAAGAAACTATCAAGAAAGTATTATTAACAACGTCTAATAAATGCCCTTTCACAAATCAGAAACTCACTAAAGATGACCTTATCCCGAATCGTGCTGTACAAAGTCTAATTGACAAGATGAGCGATGATCAGTTGAAGGAGATTGAGTCAGCAATCAACGAGGTCGCCAGTGAATTAAAATCTGTCCCTGCATATTCTGGCTAATCGTAAACACGTTTTCTGGCAAATCGTGAACATGAATTACGGCCAGGGGTGTAATTGAAAGCGTGCCGTAACTTGATTATCCGATTTTTTGAGCCGGTAAATAATCCTCCCATTCGTCGTTTGCTCGCATCACCCGTAGCTCCAGCATGTCGGCTGTATTCACAGGTAGCCACCATGCCTGTTGAAACAACCAAATCGTGGCATAAAACCACAGGATTGACCTAAAATCTGCTGTGCCAGCAGTTGAGAAAATGTGCGTTGGTCTTGGACAAGGCATTACAACAGACCTACCGTGCAGGTGGCTGATTCTCTCGGTGAAAGGAATTGTCGAGAGATCGTTGTTTTTGCAACTATTTGTCAGGACATGACTGTAAATTATGTCAAACCCTGTTGTATGTTATTGTAGGGGAAACGACTCAAGCCCTTCTCTAGCAATGGTTTTAGCTAGATTTTCTTATATGTCACGATATGGTTGTGCCGACAATGCCCCAGGCACTTTAAGGCGTTATTGTACTGTTTGAGCTTTCTATTTCTCCAGAACCCATGGGCAGGTTGGCGGCTTCTAGAGTGTGAAAAACTTAGAGATTTAATTAAAGGTGGTAAAGAAGAAAACTTTTCCTATGTGATGAGTTTTTATTATGAAGCCTATTCATATTGGAATGATGGCCAGGGAGGCAACGTATTAGCCACAATAAAAGCACATCTTCCTGTAATGAAGCGTTTTTTGAACAATCAAACAAAGCCGTGTGATAAAAATACTGTTTTTTCCAAGGTATTAAAGGATTACTGCTGTTGGCTAACAAAAAACATGGAATATGAAGCAGCCAAAGAGGTTCTTGATGTGTTAGAGGGCATCAGCAAGGAGGAATCTGATGCCTCCAGCGAACCACTTATTAATTACAAATGTGCAAAAGTCGATTTCGATTTTATCCAATGCAACTACCGTTCAGCCCGCAAATCTGCAGAATCTGCCTTGACGCGCTTCCCGAACGAGCATTATTTTAAATTTATGCTGTTTAGGCTTAATGCTGCAGAAGCCTTCTCAAAAAGTGAGAAACTCACCTTGGGACAGTTTGCTGAATTGGAGGAGTATCATGGGCACAACAGGTACAGTTACGAGCTAGCTCTGCACTATCTTCAGGTGCGTTTGACCCATTTGACTTTTGACCTCGTTGATAATCGTGGTTTTACTCCCAATTTGAAGGCTGAGAGAGACTCTCTTGTGGTAGCCAGCGAAAAACTCTGTGAGATGTTCAGTAAGCATCACGGTGCCTGGTCTTTAAGGGGGCATATTGCTTCTTTTGAGACTTCCCGCGACTGCATTAAAATACATGCATACCATGAAAAGGCAAGGGGATTACACAAGCGTTCAATTAAAAAGGGGGTGTGTTGATAGAGAAAGCGAGATGTTTAAAAGCAAGAAAGAGCAGGCTCTGCAGATCATTGGTTTTCCTTTTTTTCGATCTGGATGTAAATTTAAACAATCCTTGACGTTATTTCCCGCACTAAATGTCCTGAGCATGGAGGGAGTATAAGTCAGCCATAAAATATTTTTGAATTGTTGATACCCGAAAAACGGGCGTCTTTATACATGATTGCGATTCAGCGACCATTTGCGGAAATGAACTTTCCACAGAGTAACCTGACGAAGGTATAGGCATAGCCACCGGCAATTACAAAACCTCCAAACAGGCCAGAAATGTTGTAAAATCAGCCTGACTTCAGTCGCTAAAGGATTTTTAGAGTCACGGCTTAAGCCCGGCGCTTCTTTAATCCGGTCACTGGCTTTATGGGCTACCTGATGGATCATCTTACCCGATACTTGAAACGATCGTTTAACATTACCAGGGACCAAGTCCAGGGTTTTGCCAGGTCAGCAGGCGATTCACTAGAGAGTGGCGTTGACCGGCTTCTGAATAGACGAATTAGCCTTGGGGTTACCGGCTTCAGCGGCAGTGGTAAGACCACGCTGATTACCAGTCTGATTCATCAGTTGCAACACTATCCTGAGGCGCTTCTGGGCGCATTTCCGCCAGTGCTTCAGGATCGGTTGCTGGGGGTAAAGTTGTCGGCACTGGATGGTCTGCCACTGTTTCCTTATCTGGAAGGGATTGATTCGTTATCAAGAGGACGGTGGCCAGAAGCGACCCGTCACGAGTCCGGCTGTTTGCTGGAAATCAAATTTCGTAATCAGCCTGGCTTGTTACGCCGGGGGAAAGCAGGCGTTAGTCGTCTTTTTCTGGAAATCCGCGATTATCCCGGGGAATGGCTGCTGGATCTTCCCCTGCTGGAGTTGAACTACCTGGCCTGGTGTCGTCAATTTTACTCGATTATCAACAATGATCTGCGTTTATCCACAGGGCGGAAATTGCTTGAAAAGCTGAAAGCTATTGATCCAGTGAAGCCCGTTTCAGAGCTTGCCTTACAGGCATTGTGGCAGGAGCTGGTGGTTTTTCTTCAGGATTGTCAGCGCTCTGGTCTGACCATGATTCAACCGGGACGATGGCTTCATGCAGAACCTTCCGGGGCTGAGAGCCAGCTGCCTTTTATCCCGCTCTGGTTGATGGGCAATCTTTCCGCAGAGCAGCTGAACAGCGCACCGGAAAATTCGTTGTTTAAAGTGTGTGAGCGACATTATCAGCGCTATCAGGATGAGCGGGTCAAACCCTTTTATCGAAATACCTTTCAGAAGGTTGATCGACAGCTGGTGCTGATTGATGTGCTTAAGTCCCTTAATAGTGGCCAGGAAGCATTTGATGATCTTCGCCTCTCTTTAGCCCAGGTTCTGCAAAGTTTTGATTATGGACGAAACAGTCTGCTGAGAAGGTTGATTCAGCCAAGGATTGACCGGGTGGTTTTTGCCGCCAGTAAAATTGATCAGGTGTTGCCAGACCAGCATGAAGCGGTGAGGGGGCTGACGGCGAATCTGGTTCAGGATGCAAGGCGCCGGGCGGTATTTAACGCCGTTGATGTTCGCTGTGAAGCGGTTGCGGCGGTTCGTTCTACGACCTGGGTCGATTACCAGGGAAGGCAGGCGTTGCGGGGGATGACAGAGTCCGGGCCGGGAATGCTTCTGCACCCGGCAATTCCGGAGCAGCTTCCAACGCCTGAGGACTGGGAGACCCTGGACCCGTGGCAATTGCGTCGGCTGATGCCGCCAGAAGGGTTGCAGCTGGCTGCTGGTGGTCGCTTACCCCACATTCGTCTTGATAGTATCCTCAATGATCTGCTGGGAGACCGATTTTCATGAGCAAGCATCATGACCCTTATTTTATTCCCCTGGAAACAGAGAAGACTCTGGATACACCGGATTCGATCAGTGGTGGTTTTCAGGAGCCGCTGCTGACAGGGCCGGAGCTGGCCACCAAACCCCTTCGTTTTCTGGGCAAAGCTTTTTCCGGGCTTTTGATTCTGGTACTGGTGCTGGTGCTTTGGAAAACTGCTGAGCTGGGTCTTTTTCTCTATCAGCTGCACTGGTCGTTAGCCTGGTTGTTTTCTGCGCTTTTGCTGGTGTTGACCGTTATTGTCGGCAAGGCAGTGGCTGAATTCTTTCTGTATCAGCGTGACTTTAGCAGTATTGCTGACCTGCAGGAGCAGGCAACTCAGTGTCGGGATCAGAGAGCCACTACGCTGAAAACTCAGTGGCTCAGCCAGCTTAACAAGCTCTACCATGGAAAGCCTCAGCAAGTAATGCTGGAGCAGGCGCTGGCGGTGATGCCGGATTACAGTGATGACCGTGAAATGCTGTCCCATCTGGATGCGCATTTCTTTCAGAAGCTTGATCAGCAGGCACATACCCGTATTTCACAACACAGTCAGCAAGTGGCTTTAATGGTGGCTCTCAGCCCTTTTGCGGCCGTAGATATGCTGCTGGCAGCCTGGCGCAGCGTTCGGATGCTGGATGAGATCTGCCAGATCTATGGGGTCCGGCCTTCTCTGCCTGCGCGCAGCCATTTATTAAGACTGATTCTGGAGCAGATGACACTGGCCGGTGCTACCGAGTTGCTGTCAGATCAGCTGGCAGACTTCACCTCTAACCGATTGCTGGGTGTGGTCAGCAGCCAGGTGGCCAGTGGTGTGGGTGTCGGTATTTATTCTGCCCGCATTGGGCTCAGGGGTATGGCATTGTGTCGTCCAATCCCGTTTGCAGATGACCAGAAGCCGGGTATTGGCCGTCTGGCTAAAAACATTCTGTCTTCCCTGGAAGACCGGTTTCAGAGAACCAGAGATTCCAGAACTGCTGCTGAGTAAAGTTAATCTCAAATGTGTGGTTTCTTTGGCTGGCGACTGCCCTGTTGAGCGAGTGGCAGTCATCGTTTAATGGGTATCCGGGTTTGTTGTGTTTGTGCTTCGTTCGAACGCCTCCCGGGGTCTGGATGTTCTCCTATACGTCCTCTTCGAGCCTCTCCATGACGCGCCGTTGCTCCAGAAGAAACTCCCTGATCCCTGCCCTGGTCTCCTCCCCGATAATCCCCTCCCTGCCCCCCCGGGCTAGAGCGATTTGCCTGGCATTGATCACTCGCGCTGCTGCCAAGTGAAGATCAACGTTGATGACCCCACCCGTTCGTTGTGTCGGGCAGGTTTGGTTTTGCCGGGCAGGGGGGCGGTGCTGATCAATAATATTAGTCAGATCTCTGCCAAAGGCTCTGCGGAAAATATGACCCCCGCCACCTGCTTGTTCAGATTGGTTGTTTTGAGGATTGGGAGCTGGTGGAGGAGTGCTGTCCATTATCTGATTAACCTTTTCTTATTGCTTAATATTGGACTGGAAGTTGATCAATTTAGTTCCCCAATGGCTATATTCTGAAGTTGTTTTTATGGCTCGGAGGAGCAGCATTTCCACTCAAGGCTGTTTATTCAATATAATGATTTCGATAAACACATAAAGAGCGGATAG
Organism: Endozoicomonas sp.; assembly: GCF_031844845.1. Classification (GTDB taxonomy): domain Bacteria; phylum Pseudomonadota; class Gammaproteobacteria; order Pseudomonadales; family Endozoicomonadaceae; genus Endozoicomonas. The sequence continues at coordinate 9,865 of NZ_JAVRMB020000183.1, read as the reverse complement.
TTATTAACTGTTAGGATGTCGTTTTTAACTGGCATTATCCGGGGAATCTCGAAAGGCATGGGTCGACCAGCAAAAGCAAAGATAAACCTTGATGCGCTGCGTCATAACTATCGTATTGCCCGGCAACTGTCTGGCAATGGACAGGTGATGGCTGTGGTTAAGGCTGATGCCTATAGCCATGGTGCAACGGCCTGCGCCTCCGCGCTTGCCTATATTGCCAGTGGTTTTGCCGTTGCCTGTATTGAGGAAGCCCTGGAGCTCCGTGCTGCCGGAATCAAACAGCCAATCCTTCTGCTGGAAGGTTTCTTTGAACCTTCAGAGCTTGCCATGATCGACCGGTATCGTCTGGATACGGTTATCCACCACCAACATCAGATTGATGCATTAGTTGCCCACCCCCTGAGCCATCCGGTACGGATATGGCTGAAAATGGATTCCGGTATGGGCCGGGTTGGCTTTTCTCCAGATGCCTATAGGGCAGCCTGGGAGCAACTCAGTGGTTTGTCCTGTGTTAAGGACATTGTTCTGATGAGTCATTTTGCCTGTGCGGATGAAGCTGAAAGCAACCATGCACAGCAGCAACTGGTGACTTTTAATGCTTACACCCGGGATTTGCCCGGTGAACGCAGCTTTTGTAATTCTGCCGGACTGGTTGCTTTGAAAGAAGCCCGGGGGGACTGGAGTCGCCCGGGATTATTGCTTTATGGCGTATCCCCATTTACTGAGGCTCCTCATGGTATTGAATCGAAGATTCAGCCAGTGATGGAGCTGAGTTCAGCGATTATCAGCATCAAAGATATTCCCGTTGGAAGCTCCGTCGGTTATGGCAGTCAATGGATGGCCGGGAGGCCAACCCGACTGGGTGTTGTTGCCATCGGTTATGCGGATGGTTATCCCCGTCATGCGGTCAGTGGTACGCCGGTCAGTATCAATGGCTGTCGAGTGCCACTGGTGGGCAGGGTCTCAATGGATATGCTGACGGTGGACCTTACCGATGTACCCAATGTGCAAATAGGTGACCGTGCGATTCTGTGGGGGCCGGATCTGGCCATTTCTGAAGTGGCACAGAAAGCGGACACTATTCCTTATCAGCTGCTATGTAATTTGAATCGTGTTCCTGTTCAGTATGAGGGCGCTTATATGCCTGATTTGGTTAATTCGGATGGGGCGGGTGCCTGATTTGAGTTTTTAATGAAACCCCTTAATTAAGCTCGAATTCAGAATTATCTACTGAGGTTACGCACCCTGCTCGCCGCGCTATGTAGGTTGGGTCAAGCGGAGCGCGCCCCAACATTTGTCGCCATTGACCGCCTGATTTTTTCATGGACGTACGGTTTCCATTACAGAGGCAGGATAACTTTATGCCATCGCCCGTTCCTTACTCATCACTGTTTTGTTCTGGACAATATTTTTAACAGTCTCAGGTATGCCCTGGCTGATGGAGATGTTGGGGCGCGCATTCGCTTGACCCAACCTACGGGCAGTGGGTAAATATGACAACGTTAAGCTGAGAGTGCGTAACATGAGTTATCTATAGATTGATTTTTTAATAAATTAACTATTATCAGTTAGGAGTTATCTTTGAAGCCTTCTTTTGTTTTTATTTCGGCCAGATTTTGTTAGTTAAACCTAACAGAGTTGTTAGTCATTAATGACTACTTCTGTTTTATGATCTTTCTTGCATGGTTTATTTATTAGGTGGTTGTTCTAAGGATTGGTAATAACTACCTGTTTTGTAAAGGGGGAACTATATCGCCAGTTATTTGTCAAAAAACTGGGATGGCTTCTTTTTTAGTTAGAATTCAGAATTTTACCTAAATAAAATTAATTCAGGGAATCTAAAATGGATAATGTTACGAACTCTGCCATTAAAAAATTTGCCGATCATGTAAGTAGATTGGGTTCTGTCAATTTCAATTCTTGTGGTATCAATACAAATAATACATTTGTTTTCGGACGTACCGTTTCTGAAAACGAGCATGACCGATTGTTATTAGCTCTAAATAATCATCCTTCTCTTTCTGGGTTGGTAAGGACAGTGAAGCAAGTTGTTAAATATAAGGATGTCACACCCTTTTATACAGGAGCTGGTTATACAGGAGCTGGAGCATCTGGTTATTCTGGTGTAGGTTACAACTCCCTTTATCCGCAATTACCTCAGTCTGGCACCTCCCCTTATTCGACACCACAAACACCGGCTGGTTATGCTGGCACTTCTGTGTATCCACCACGAGGTCCGGCACAGGCATCCGGTGCTACAGGAGGTTATTCAAGTACACCGTATACAGGTAGTCCAGCTGCTTATACTCCATATTCCGGGCATTTATCAGGCCATGTAGCTGCACCTCGAACTACTGGAGCATCTTCAACGACTGCAAAACCTTTAGTAGAAAAAACGCACGGAGCGGTGGCGCTGCTGTTGGATAAAGATGGAATGCCGGGGTATGCAAAGCGTAATAATCAGCAGCCATATGCTTTGGTGACTTCTGTTGATCCGGGTATGACGCTGGGGAGCGGGATCGCAAAGGCCGTAGCAGAAATAGCGGGTGACCAATATGTTAGAGTATCCAGGGATAAGGCTAATGCTCCATCATTTCCCGGAGCGTGCTTTACCTATAAATGCTCTGCAGCAGATAAGAAACTTTCTGCTTCAGATTTAAGCAATTGTAAAAATATTCACAATGTTTATGTTCCCCTGACCAGCGAGCCGAATTATCAGGAAACCCTTAAAAATACCTTTATTAACATCTTTACAGAAGCGAATAAAAATGGAAATCATTCATTGATCTGCTGCTTTCTTGGCTGCGGTAATGCCGGAGGGACGGGGCATGATCTTGCAACGGCAGTGTATGCTGCTCGTTTTGAGTTTCTCAAAACATCGAAAGTAGGTTTGCCGAATCTAACCCTGGTCGGTATGCAGACAGGCGTGGATCAAATAGTCCATGATGATTTTTTAAAAAAATGGACTGATTTAGAGAATGCAGCAGCAAGGAATATCGAGAAAGACATTTCTCAACCAGGACAGAGACTCAAGAAAGCCCATTCTAAAGAAATTGCGGTTAGCAATGAGACCGACATGCTTGCCAGTCGTCGTTTAGATTCTCAAGCATTTGCTACTTCGGCTGCTACCGGCGGTATGAAAGACTGTACTCATAAAAAAACGCTGATACAGGGCATGCTTAATGTGGTCATGCATCCGGATAGCGGAATGTTCGGTGTCGCAAAGGCGCTTTCGAAAACCGGGGAAAAGTTCGATCTGGTTAATGCTGCGAACGATCAAATGGATCATTCTGGCGGTATAGCCGGGGAGTTTTCGAAGAGGTTTAGCGGTTTTAAACAAGTAACGGGTAATGCTCTACAGGACGCGTCTCGAAAAGGTAATCCGATTAGTCCCGGAGGGTGTCTGACAACAAATATCAAAAAATCCAGATTGCAGTCTCCGGCTGATTTAGCTGGCTGTGAAAATATACATAATGTGGTTGCACCGATTTTTCCGGGAAAAAGAAGTAATAGGGTTCCATCAAAAACTGAGCAGGAAACATACGATACAACTTTCAGGGAAGCTTTTGTTTCCCTGTTGTGTCATGCCCAAATAAATGGTGGACATAAAGTTGTTTCCTGCTTTATCGGCTGCGCCATTTTTGGCGGTAATGGCACTGCTATGGCCAAGGCACTTCATGCTGCTTATCATTCCCTGCGAATTAAGTCACTTTCAAAGATTCCGCAATTAGTTATTGCAGGTTGGGATGGTGGGTCAGGCGGCGATAAAAAAGTTTATGATGACTTTATTAAAGAGTTTGAAGAGCTGCACAAAAATCAACCGGTAAATCTGTCATCTGGAACATCGAAGCCGTCTGCACTCTATTCATCCGGCGTTTTAGGGACCGGTTATACAGCAGGAATCGGTACGACTCCAAAACGACTATCTGCGTCTTCTGAATATAAAGCATCTGCAGTTGGCATTCATCAAGTCTCTGACCCGGATAAAAGCACCACTGCAGCTTTTAACAAGGGCGGAAAAGGTATTGACTGTGGTATTTGTGGTGAATCAAGTCCGGAAAAAAGCTCTCAACTGGTTAAAGGCGTTCAGGTTTGCTCTGGCTGTGCAGCAGAATATCAGGATAAGGGGGTTGATCTGGCTAAGGTTGCAAAGCTTGATGAAGAGTATGCGGCGATTAAATACCACGATTTGCAGATAAGAACCGAAAGCCGGGATTTGCCCGGGTATCCGGGAGCAGGTCGTATCGTTGTGCATATTGCGGCAACTACACCCCGTAGCTTAAGTGATGGACAGCAGCTGATTATTACCACTAAAGCTCATGATCACTATTTGCCAAATAACGACATTGGGAAAGAGCTTCTTCGCCTTCTGAAGGTTCTTCATAAAGAGAAGTTAATTTACAAAATTGATAAATCACTTACGCTGGGCCAGCTGGGTATTACATTCAATTTTCATCTGAAAACGGCTGATTCAGGTGGTGAAGGAGCTCATGGTTATCCTGACCAGGGTTATGCCAGTAGGGCATTGAATGAAATAATTGGTTTGGCAGCTACACACAATCTCGAAGATAAGCTCGATACAAAAAAGCTGATCAGATTAATTCAGGGCGGGTAAAGAGCCAGGATGTTTTTGGTTTTCCTGAATCGAGAGATAAGTGAAATCGGATCAACAGATCCGGTTTTTTTTAGCTACGTAGGTTGGGTCAGGCGGAGCGCGCCCCAACATTGGTCGCAATTGACCGTCTGATTTTTTCAGAACTCGTTCCCACGCTCTGCGTGGGAATGCATACCGACCCCGTCGAAAATGAAACAACCCGCATGAAACTCTCGGAAATCCAGACAAAGAGAGGGTTCCCCACATACGGCCAGATCCGTATGCATTCTCACGCAGAGCATGGGAACGAGGCTTCCGGAGGGTTTTGCGACAGCCTCTTGCGCGGGGATGACGACAATGTGTCGGTTTGGGTTCTAACGCTTTCCTGCACTGGTATATGGTTTCAATGGGTTTGACCGGTAGGTTGGGTCGAACGGAGTGAGCCCCAACAATTTTACCGATGATGCGGATAGTTTGTTGGGGCTCGCATTCGCTCGACCCAACCTACGTCACCCGAATCTCTCCAGACTGGCTCTCCGCTCTCTTTCAGACCGGCGCATAAACCACCAGCCAAGCAGGGCTGCCAGAGAGACCACCAGAATCATCAGTGTCGCCATGGCATTGATTTTTGGTGAGATCCCCAGCCGAACCGAAGAGAACACAACCATGGGCAGAGTCGTTGAACCCGGGCCGGAGACAAAGCTGGCAATCACCAGGTCATCCAGCGACAGGGTAAACGCCAGCAGCCATCCAGCCGCCAGAGATGGGGCAATGGTGGGAATGGTGATCAGGAAGAAAGTACTGAATGGCGTAGCACCCAGGTCCATGGCGGCCTCTTCAATGGAGCGGTCAACCTCTCTCAACCGCGCGCCAATCACAACCGCTACATAAGCCGTTGAGAAGGTGACGTGGGCAATCCAGATCGTCAGCATACCGCGTTCCATGGGCCAGCCAACCAGATCGGCCATGGTAACAAACAGCAGCAACAGCGACAGACCGGTGATGACATCCGGCATGACCAGAGGTGCAGTCAGCATGCTGTTAAAGGCGGTTCTGCCCCGGAATTTGCCAAAGCGATCCAGGGCAAGGGCGGATAAGGTACCTAGAATCACCGCCATAGAGGCGTTATAGAAAGCAATTCTCAAACTTGTCCAGACCGCTCTCATCAGTTGATCATCCTGAAACAGTTCCACATACCATTTGGTGGAAAAGCCTGCCCAGACAGTCACCAGCCGGGAAGCGTTAAAGGAGTAGAAGACAAGGATGAACATGGGCAGATAGAGAAATATCAGCCCAATTACCAACATGACCGCAGAGAAGCCCGGTTTTTTTATACGTCCAAAAGACGACGTACGTTCGGTTGTTCTTTCTGTTAAGAGCGTCATGACCGGCTAGCCTCCATCTGCTTCACCTGTTGACGATTAAAGAAGGCAATGGGCAGGCAGAGCATCAACAGCATGATCATGGCCAGAGAGCCTGCGAGCGGCCAGTCACGGTTGTTGAAGAACTCCTGCCAGAGCACCTTACCAATCATCAGGCTCTGAGGCCCACCCAACAGCTCGGGAATAACGTATTCACCCACCGCCGGGATAAAGACCAGCATACAGCCGGCGATAATTCCGCTTTTAGACAATGGCAGGGTGACTCGGTAAAAGGTTTTCCAGGGGCGACACCCCAGGTCATTGGCTGCTTCCAGCAGTGAGTTATCCAGCTGGGTCAGGTTGGCGTAGATGGGCAGCACCATAAATGGCAGATAGGCGTAAACGATACCGATATACACGGCAATGTTTGTATTTAGAATTTGCAGGGGCTGATCAATAATCCCGCACCCTATCAGCAGGTTGTTCAATAGCCCATTATTTTTCAGTATTCCCATCCAGGCATAAATACGGATCAGGAAAGAAGTCCATGATGGCAGGAGTACCAGCATGAGCAGGAAACTTTGTTTTCTTCCGGGCGCGCGCGCCATGGCATAGGCCATTGGGTAGCCCAGCAGCAGACAGAAGAAGGTAGAAATCAGCGCCAGCCTGATGGAGATCAGGTAAGCCTGCAGGTACATGTCATCTTCTGCGAGGAACAGATAATTGCCCAGGTTCAGATTGAGCGTCAGGATCTCATCGAAATACTCAACGATGGCCGAATAGGGTGGAATGGCAATTTCTGCCGATGCAAAGCTGATCTTGAGCACGATCAGGAACGGGACAAGAAAGAACAGCAGCAACCAGAGGTAGGGGACGCCAAGAACGAGGCGGCGCCCCCATTGCGCCCTTAAGGCGTTTACCCTCTCTGGCCCCAATTGGTCGAGACCTTTTGCTAACAAGTTGAACATGGTTGGGTTCCACAAATATCAGTGTTACGCGGCTGAAATCAAGCTGAAATTAGCTGAAAAAAAGCGCTTGGCCGGTGTGTTTACGGAATAGAAAGTCTTCAGCTGAGCAGCGCCTGCTTTTTCAGGTTGCCCTTTATGCCAATCTATTGAATAAGGTTAGCTATTCAGGACGACACCACTGTCATCATCCCAGCTGATAAACACTTTATCGCCCCAGGTGGGGTTGTCGGCGGTCCGGATAACGTTAGCCATATTGGACTGCACCATCATGCCTGACGGGAGTCGTATATAATAAACCGAATGGCCACCGAGATAGGCGATGTCATGAACCTCTCCGTGACTCCAGTTGTAGTTACCTTCTGGCTGTTCGCGGGTCACCATGGTTTTTTCCGGGCGTACCGCAATCCAGACCTTGCGATCTTCCAGTGGCGCGGTAATACCGTGGCCAATGTAGATGGGCTGGTGGATCTGCGGTGATTGAATAATGACGTAACCCGCTTCTTCTTCAATGATCTCCCCTTCGAACATATTGACGGAGCCAATGAATTCAGCGGTCATACGACTGTTGGGGTTTTCATAGATGTCGATGGGGCTGCCCACCTGGATAATCCAGCCGGCGTCCATGATGCCAATCCGCTCAGCCATGGTCATGGCTTCTTCCTGATCATGGGTTACCATAATGCAGGTTACGCCTACCTCTTCGATGATATCCACCACCTCAAGCTGCATACGACTGCGGAGTTTTTTATCCAGTGCGCCCATGGGCTCGTCAAGGAGCAGCAGTTTAGGGCGTTTTGCCAGACTTCTCGCCAGGGCAACACGCTGGCGCTGGCCACCAGAGAGTTGATGTGGTTTACGATGGGCATACTTTTCCATATGCACCAGCTTAAGCATCACCTGAACGCGTTCGACGATAAGATCCTTCGCCAAGCGATCCTGCTTTAACCCGAAAGCAACGTTTTGCTCCACGGTCATGTGAGGAAAGAGCGCGTAGGACTGAAACATCATGTTGATGGGGCGCAGATACGGAGGCAGGTGCGTAATGTTCTGGCCATCCAGATAAATGTTGCCTTCAGACGGTGTTTCAAAGCCTGCCAGCATTCTCAGCAGGGTAGACTTTCCAGACCCCGAGCCACCCAGCAGTGCAAAAATCTCACCCTTTCTGATGTTCAGACTGACATTATCAACCGCGATGATGTCATCAAACTTTTTCGTGACCTGATCAATTCTGACCAGAATCTCATTGCCAGCGTGCCCCTTTGGCTGAGGTGTCGACGGCGTTGGGGAATGTGTCGGGGAGACAGATGCTGTAGTCATCTAAAATTTTCTCCAGCCCGGAATACTCGGAATATAAAAGGTCAGGGTAGAACCCGGTGATTGTGCTTTATCAGGCTCAGAGGACATAAGTTTATCGTCAGAAACACGGGATCGCTTGTGGCGATAAAGCGCCTGCGGCCAATAAGTCAAGTGAGCCTTTAAACCCTCAGGGAAGTGAAAAGCCCGCGCATTGTCCACAAATTTGAATGCATTGAAAATGGTTTTGCGACAAACCCTGATAGAAGGTATTAGTAATGCTCACTTGCAGATTCATCATTCGTATCCTAACCTCCCTCAGCCGGAGGTGATTTGCCCATTGACCATTAGAAGAACGGTTGTCTTATCAGGGCTGTCTTAAAAAAGATGAATACAAGCCTCACTAATCCCTTATGCCATCGTGTTCCTCTTTTATTAGAGTTTGAACGAGTATTGTCAGAAAACGACTGAAATCATGAGAAGCCGAAAAGAAGTTGTCCGCCAGTTGGATCGAATAGATCGAAATATCCTCCGTACCTTACAGGATCAGGGGCGTATATCGTATGTAGAATTGGCAGATAAGGTTGGGTTGAGTACCACGCCCTGTATGGAGAGAGTCAAACGTCTGGAAAGGGAGGGTATTATTCAGGGCTATTCTGCGCGCTTGAACCCGAAGTATCTTCAGGCGGGGCTTCTCGTTTTTGTTGAAATCAGCCTGTATACCAAGTCGGCTGATATATTCGATGACTTTCGTAAGGCGGTGATCAAGCTGCCTAACGTGTTGGAGTGTCATTTGGTCTCAGGCCATTTTGATTATCTGGTCAAGGCCCGGATTTCAGAGATGGCCTCTTATCGGGAGCTTTTAGGGGATATTCTCTTGAAGTTGCCGGGTGTTCGGGAGTCGAAGAGTTATATTGTGATGGAAGAACTTAAGGAAACTCTCAGTCTCCCTATTGCAGATTAATGGTTGTTTATGATTGTTTACTAACTGCGGGTGTCTCAGGAAAGGCTTTATTAAGCTTCCTGAGGCTCACCTGCTACGCGATAGTCCCGAATATAGTAATTCAGAGCGACTTCATCCTGATCTTCAATGGTCCGTAAAACAAAGCCAGCAGCAAAATCGGCTCGATCACTGATGGTTTGGCACCAGACGCATTCTGCTGTCAGTGATACCCGGTAGGTGCTCTCTTGTGAACCAGACTGTGGACCCGGGAGTACCAGGGTTACATTTCTGGTTTCTGAAGGACGTACTCCCTGCTCTGTCAGAATACTGAAGCCTCCCTTTGAGACATCTTCAAGAATGCCAATGGACAGACCTGTGTCGTTATCGAGAACTTCAGTGGTTTTTTTTAGTGATTTCCTGGGAAATCGACGCTTTTCCTGTGTAGTTTGCGACATTTTAGCCTCCGTGCGTTGGCGGGAAGGAAAAACTACGTTATCACCTTTTGTTTTGAAAATGCAGCTTTTCCATAATTTACAGAAAACGCCAGCTATCAGAAAGTACAGTGCTGAGTACACTTCGTTCCCACGCTCTGAGGCTGTCGCAAAAGGTAGATTAAGCCTTGAACCACAAAGGCACAAAGGTTTTTTGGAGTTGCCAGCGCTACGCGCTGCAAACAAAAGAAAAAGTCTTCCTTTGTGTCTTTGTG
>NZ_JAVRMB020000182.1:0-9380 GCF_031844845.1 Endozoicomonas sp. | reverse complement strand
CAAAACCCTCCTCGCTCCCACGCTCTGCGTGGTAGCGCCAGGACCCAACCACAGACACGATTCCTGTGGTTGGCTATGCATTCCCACGCAGAGCGTGGGAACGAGGTTCCTGGTGGGTTTTGCGACAGCCTCGAAGGCGGGGATCCACGGCAGCGATGGATTCCCGCCTTTGTGAGAATGACTGAGGTAGTATAAATCGGCATTTCCGCGCCTCCGCAGGCCGCAAACTACCCCACCCGCCCAGGCATCCTTGCCCCTGTTTTCCCTGCTATAATTTTTGAACTTTTGGCCTGTTTATGTTGCACGGGGTGTCTGTATGGAAGGATTGGCGATAAGTGCCACTAAATATTCTGCGGTTCCGTCAGATGGGAATGTTGAACTCGGTTCCGTTGATTCCGGTCAACCCAGTCCCAGCTCTACCTCCTGCCTTTCTGGCCGTAATGTGGTGTTGGCAGTGGTCGTTTTTTCCTGCATATGCGTTGCGGCTGGTGTGGCAGCCTTGGTGTTATGGTCTTCTGATGACGATCAGCAGGAGTCGGAGGGCTTAGCAGGCAGGAACATAACAGCAGTAATGAACACGACCAAAATAATGGTCGAATCGGTTACTAAGTCGGCTACCGAATTGGTTACCCAGGTGGTTCAGTCGTTTACCGAAACCGCTACCAACAATCCTGTCACCTGTTGGCGTAATTGCCCCGTTATTTATCAGCCAGTCTGCGCCAGCGATGGTAAAACATACCCTAGCTCCTGTGTACTCGATAGGTTTAAGTGTATTAAAGGTGTGCAAGATTATTTTATTGTGGATCAAGGTGAGTGCCCGCCCGTTACGCCTTCACCCTGATGATAAAAATGCGGAACCGGTTCACCCGCTACTCATAACCATCAATAACACCGCTTTGGTAATAACCGGCTCAGTCGTAGAAAAACGGCAGCTCAGCTGCCATTGGGCATCAGGTTTATCAGGTAAGACCTTTTGCGACGTCGAAGAACGTGGGAACGGGGTCAGGAACCGTAACCCCCACCCACACAAGGAAAGGCGTCCGGATCCATCTGGTTAATCCACTCACTGACCAGGTCAACACCTTTGCCATGACTGAGAGACCGGCCAAGCTCCGGCATCATCTCGCCAGGTTCAAGCGTTGCCATCCGATAGGTCAGAATGGATTGATCCGCATGTCCCGGCAGGATGTCCACAGGCCGGTTTCCTGCGCCTTTACCGGCGGCAATAGGGCGCTTACAGAAACCCAGTCTGGCATCCAATGGGGTATCCATGGTCAAGAACAGCCCACTGGTTCGGGCGGCACCTTGCTGGTTGTGGCAATGGCTGCAGTTAGCATCCAGGTAACTGCGCGCCCGGTTAGCCAGTGTTTCACCTGGTCTGCCATTGGGCCAGAGCGCGTTTTGTGGTGCCCCTGTCAGGTTTTCTAACCCATCTAATAAATTATTACGAATCAGATAGGCCAGCTGGTTGTCTTCACCGGAGGCATAGGTGAAATTCCGGTTAAGGTGACGAATCTTTGGCCCTAAAGGTTTCACTACTTGCCTGTTGTCGTCTTCTGCATGGCAGCCGGCACACTGGTTGGCATCCGGAGTAATATAAGTAAACGGTGTCTCCTCTTTTGAGTCGTTAATCCCTGTGACACTGAGCTGTTTACTGTCACCCGCCCACTCCAGAACCGCATCGGTCTGTTGCTCATTCCATACGTAAGGCAGAGCTATCCATCCCTCTTCCTGATGTACCAGCAAACGAGTTTCAATCAGCCGAGCCTGTTCCAGAGGTAAGCCTTCTTTAGGATTAAACAGCGACTGATCCCCTTCACTGGCGAGCAATACAGTCCTATTACTACCAGAAACCGGGTAGTAGAAAGTTTTGCTGATAATAGTGCCCACGGGATACTGTATTTCACCATCAACAACACGGGCTTTCTTTCCTTCAGGCATCCAGAGAGTACGCAGTTTGCTGGCATAATCCGTAAACAGTGGTGTGTTCAGGTCATAGGGAATAACTGACTCTGGCAGTGTGATTTTTTTACGGCTGATCTGTAGCACATTCCACTGACTGAGGTTTTCCGGATAGTTATCCCCCGAGGTCATCAGCAGCGGCTGGGGTTTGTCACCACAGCCTGCCAATACCAGGGCTAACAGCAAAACCGGGAAAACCTTTATCCAGGCAGAAACCCTGATAACTGCAGGCATACATCAGCCCTCCATAGTTGGCGGCAGAGAAATAGCCGCCAGTTTGGGAACAGAGCAACGGTGAGCGGTCATATCAGTACTGATATTGCTGTAGTTATTGCCCGCATCTACATTAACAATACCGCTGTCACCATTATCAATACACAGTGCCGGTGTTTTGTTTTCAGGGTTTACGATGCCATCCCAGAGGATATCGGGCAGGCTGCCACTGAAGCCAAACTCGGCAATTTTAAGGGCCTTGAGTTCCATGCGATCGGGGCTGTCACCACCGCCTTCAAAGCGGTTGTCGTAGACATAAATGCTTTCAGGGTAGGGATCAAAGTCTTTAGCCAGTTGGTAATTTTCATCATAACCGGCGGTGTAGTAACTGCTGACGATGATATTGGCGGTTTTGTTATCTTTGATGTCGTTGTCAAATATCTCGACATTGTCGTTAGAGTTGATCAGCACTCCGGAACCGGCAGGTACCGCGGCAACCGCGGTTCCTTCCGTGCCAAAGTTTTCATAATTATTGGCAACGATCTGGTTGTTATAAATCCTTGTGGTATGTCCGGGTTGCTTGAGGTACGGCATATTGAAAATCAGAATGCCACCGGTGTTATTGGTGGCTACGTTGCCATAAACGTCAGCACCAATGGTGTTTTCGATCTCAATACCGGCCACATTGTATTCTGCCCGGTTGTTGCGAACGATGACGTTTCTGGATTGACCTACATAAATGCCGGCATCCGAAGCGCCAATGGCAACAGAGTCTTCGATCAGCGTGTTTTCAGTCTGTACCGGGTAAAGACCATAGGCGCCGTTTTTATTATCCGGGCCGTTGGTCCACTCGACCCGAACCCTGCGGATAACAATATTTTTACCCTGGTTGATTTTTATGGCATCGCCTTTGGTATCTTCGATGGCCAGATCTTCAACGATAAAGTCACTGGCATTAACCAGCAGGCCTTCAGCTCCCGCCACCTGTCCTTTATAGGAGAGGATGGTTTTATCCATACCGGCACCGCGAATGGTTACCCCATCCACATTAAGGGAAAGGCTGCGATCAATGCTGAACGTCCCTTCAGGCAGTTCAATAACATCGCCGGGTTTTGCCTTGATCAGTTGAGACTGGAGATCTTTGCGGAAATTTTTGGCAGCTTCTGTCGTCTGGATTGCCTCCTGGGCACTTTCCTGTCCACAGGCGGAAAGTAATAAAGCAGTAGCAGTGACTGCCAGCACAGAACGGATTTTCAAAAGGGGCATCCTTATTCTTATTGTTGTTTTACGAGCGCTTAGGAGTTCAGGGTAACGCAGGGCGGAGGAGATAATCTGACTGAAAATGCTAAAAAAACACCTGATTTTGAAATCAGTCAGTAAATTTCATAATTAGTCGGTCTCGCTTTGCTCTCGTTCCCATGGTCCTCCGTGGGAATGCATACCTTAGTCGGCAACAGGCGCGGAGTTAGCGGGGAGTGCTGGTATGCATTCCCACGCAGAGCATGGGAACGAGGTTTCTGGAGGGTTTTGCGACAGCTTCCGAGCGTGGGAGCGATATCATTTCTTTATATATGAAGGTTATCAGGATATTAATTCATGCCCGGATACAGGCTCTGTCTGGAAGCTGTGCTCTTTTCGATATTGGCTTGGCGTCATTTCCGTCCGTTCCTTGAAGGCCCGGTTGAATGCACTGAGCGAACGAAAGCCCGCATCCAGTGCAATAGTCAGTACTGGTAACTGGGCATCTTGCACAGAGATCAACCGGCAACAACTCTCCTGAATACGATAGCCATTAAGAAAGTCATTAAAATTCCGGTATCCCATTTGCTGATTAATCAGTTGCCGAAGCCGGTACTCCTGAATATCCATAAGTTCAGCCAGGTCGCTGATGGTAATACCTTCCTGACGATAAAGTTTCTGCGTCTCCATCATGCCTTTAAGTTTGTCTATCCATATATTGACAGATTCTGCCGGCGGCTCTGAGTCAGGAGGTGATGGCTGATCTGTGGGTATGGTTTCTGCCGTTGGCAAAGTTTCTGACTCGGGCTCGGAAAACAGCAACCCGGAGCGAAACTTCAGCAACCGGCCATAGAAAGCAAAGAGGAATATTGCCAGAAGTACGGGTTGAGCAAGTTTGAACACGGGAGGGCCACCGTTGAAGAACTGCTCCATGGTCACTACAACGGCAATATAAAAGCCGACACTTCCCAGCAGCCAGGCTCGTAATTCACGGCGGGATTCCACCAGATCATCCCGCATACTGCGGACAACGGTAATCAGCGCGTGGGCGATCAGGATAAATTCCAGCCATTGTGGAAGGCGGAACATCAACCAGTTGAATATAAATGAGGTATCAAGGCCGAAAAGATAAGCACCGACTCTACCGATAGCGGGTGAAAAAATAATAAATAAAGGAATAGCCAGAGTTTTTCTATTCAAACGAAAGTTGTCGTCAAATAGTAGCAGGCAGACCATCCAGAACAGGGTGGGGATCATGCTGCGAAACACGACACAGAGCCAGATCAGCCAGAAGTTTTCAGTCCGGGACTCAACCACCGGTTGTAGTAGATAACCCATCAGACTCACTTGTAACACAGCAAAACATACAGCCCGACAGTCTTTCACTCCTGGCAAGACCTGAAGCAAGGTCATCATGGCCAGTGAGAGGCTGAAAAAGGTGGCGGCAATTTGGTAGTCAGGCATCCTGATCCCCGTTTCCGACAAATTATTCTTATTTTTATGGCTGATATCCATTTGTCATCAACCCTTAACAATCGCTATGGTATACGCATAAAAAATAAATAAAAACTTTATCTTATAGAGCCTGATTATGCGTATTTTCTGTTTTGCTGTTTCCCTGATGTTCTCTGCTCAGGTATTTGCCTGGTCAAACCACACGTTAGTGACGTATCCGCTGGTGGCGACTCTGCCACAGGTTCGCGATGCAGCACCGGTGGCAGTGGAAAGTCTGGATAGTTTTTTGATGGCTAATGAGAAGGCGCTGGAAACGTTTCTGGATCAGCAGGAAAGCTGGATGCGGGAAAATCTCTGGCACTACGCCCCCCGTCCAGATGCGCTGGCATTCAAAGCGAAGGACAGCAGGAAAGATCTTCGTAGCCGTTTTACTCAGGCGGTTCGTATAAACCCCAATGCCAAATTGCCATTGTATTTACAGCTGCTCCCGGGAGATAAACGTCAACAGCCCGAGATAGACTTTGCGTCAGTCAGCACATTAGCAGACTCCGATTCCCTTGAAGGTGTGCAGTTTGTTCAGCTAATGCCGGGAGCAAAGGTAGCTCCGCTGGATGTGGTGAGCACGGCCAGTGTTGAACCTGATTATGGACTGGATATTGGTCTGTTTACTGACAGTAATACGGATTATGGGAAAGTATACGGCTTCGGTGAGCAACCGTTTGGTAATCCTAACCTGGACTACAGCACTCAGGCGCCTTTTCATATGGGCTTCTACCATGAAGCATCCATTGTTTACGCCTTTGGGGGCTTTCTTAAACGAACCTACCCGGAATACCGGATTCAGCTCTATAAACAGCTTTCTGAATTTGCCTTTAATCAGGGTCATGATTATTGGGGTTGGCGCTTTATGGGCTGGGGGCTGCATTACATTGGTGACTTCTCTAACCCTTATCATGTGATGCCGGTTCCGGGAAACAGTACTCTGGAAACGCTAAGAGTTGGACTGTTGAATATTATCGGGTTTCCGACTGCCCAGGAAAATGCAATTCAGCTGGCATCAAACCGCCATACGGTGCTTGAAAATTTTCAGAGTCTGGTGATGACCCAGGCATACCTGGAGCAGAATCTGGAGCACCCGACGATTCAGGCATTAACCCGACAGGGTGAAGCCCGTAAATTTAATAATCATCATATTGTTACGGTAATGTCACAGCTGTCATACGACAAAGGCCATGATATTCACAATGTGCTGGAGAGGGCGATGCCAGAAAACTATGTGAATGATCCGGCTGTAGAGTTTTCTGAATTGAATGCCAGGACATCATTACAGGAAACCGTACTACAGACATCGGGTGAAGATGGCTTTAACGCGTTGATTGATGTTATCACGGACTTACTGGAGGGTTTTTCTGACAATGGAGCCTCTTATATTGAGGCTATTTTGTCTGTAGATAACTCAAGTAACGATCAGTCAGAGTCCTAACTGGAAATGATTAAACGCTGCTAATATCTTGAGGTTATTACATGGATCAAGATGATGTATTTTGATCAGTATTGTCTTTTCAGGTAGTGCTGTACAAAAAACGAACAGTTATTGTGCATGGCTGGAAATAGTGGGGTGCAGGAACTTATCCACAGGTCATTCAATGGTTTGATCAATGAAATTGTTGATGACTAACGATTGAGCTATATGAACATAGCCTTATATGCATTTTGGAGCATCAGTAAAAAACCCGGTCTATGCCGGGTTTTTTTCAGAAGTTTTTCAGAGGGGTATGTAAGATGTTCAGTACTGATTTATCAGTGGCGGGTTTCGCTGGCAGGTAGAATATTCGGGTGATCCAGCCAGTCTTCCGGGTTGTCATCAATGGTGTCGACGGCTTCAGCTTCTTCGAGTTCTCCACGAGTAGCCAGCACGGCCAGCTCTTTGGCAAACTTCTGAAGCATGTTAATAACATCATCACGATGGTTGTTCAGGCTTTCGTCAATTTCAATACTGAACAGTGGTTCAGCATCATCCGTGTAATCTTCTTCCTCATCGTCCTTGCGAATAAGTACCATCTGCAGGCCGGAAAACTCATCATCACTGACTTCGGCCAGCTTAAAGGTAATGGACTGCGATTCCCGAAGAATAGACAGCAGTTTCAGGGCTTCGGCAGCACTAAGATCTCCGGCATCCACACGGGCTTCTACATACTCTCTGGCAGACAGGCCAGAGTCGATGTAGTTGTCTACCAGATCCTGAATACTCTTGTACTTGTTTTGGCTCATAGACCCTCCTGACAGCTATTTTAGCTGATGCCTGACAAAAAAGTTTGCCAGACGCCAAGGCGAGATTCACCAGAGATAACTCTGATTCCTGTTTTTCAGTGTACCTGATTAGCGATGAATGTATAGGGGTTAGTACTGATGAAGTTGGAGTGGTATGACTATAGTCTCAAGCTGATGTGGCTGGATACTTTGGTTACCAGCTATTTTGTTTTTTCAATGCTGATTTTTAATTCTTATCGCTATTTTAATGTGTCCAATCTTTGAGGCGCTGGTTACCAAAGCATGAACTTGTACCGACTGAACCTGAATCTTTTGCCTGGCCTCAAGGCGTTACTGGATACCCAAAGTGTTTCATTGGCTGCCAAGCAAATGCACGTTACCCAGTCGGCCATGAGCCGAACTCTGGCGCAATTACGTGAGGCTTTGAATGACCCGATTCTTGTCCGTGAGGGGAATCGGATATTTCTCTCTGAAAAAGCACTGGCATTGAAAGATGATGTGAATCGCGTGGTGACTGAAGCGAGCACCATCTTTGAAAACCAGCAGTTTGACCCCTGGATTACAGAAAAGAATTTCACCATTGCCGGGACTTACATTGTTCTTGAGCAGATACTTCCCCGGATTCTGCAACAGTTCTGGAAGCAGGCGCCTCATTTTAATTTTGAACTATTACAGTTCAGCCCTCAGCTGGATAAAAAGCTGGAAGCAGGGCAGGTGGACCTGGTTTTGGGGTATGTGGGTAAACCGCCGGCTGGTTTTAGCTATGAACCCTTAATGGAAGATACTATCTGTGCGCTGGTCAATGAAGATCACCCCATTTCAGAGGATGCCATTACGGTTGAAGATCTTGAGCATTATTCTGTGATCCGCCACTCTTCATGGATGGGAAGCCCGCACTTTATCAGAGACTATCTGGTAGGGCTCAGTGAAAACATACGCGTTGTCGCCAAGACGCCTAACCTGCCTATTGGTTTGCAACTGGTAAAGGATACCAGCCATATTCTGGTCACCATGGAGAAAGCCGCCAAGTCCAATATCTATGTACAGAATATGAAAAAGAAAGTGTTGCCGGGTAAGCCCCCCAGGGTTGAGTATTACGTGGTGTGGCCGGAATATTGGGAGCATAATCGGGCTCATCGCTGGTTCCGGGAGTTCATCATCAACCATTTTCGTCTTCAGCTGAAGGAGATGGAAAGGCAGAATGCACTGATGAACGAAGAGGACTGTATTACCATTCAGTAAGTTTATGAGAAAGCCGGAATGGTTGGGAGAATCTGACTCCGGCTTTTAATGATGAGTTTTGTTCTGATGAAGAGCTATAGGGAGCTCTGGAGTTAAAAGTATCTGTATTGATTGATTGTTCTATACTTGACCTTCTTAATTGATCAGCTAATAAGGTCGGCATGTTGTTTTTAATAAAAGCAAAAAAACTAATTCCTGTTTTATTGTTGCTATTTCCTTTGTATCTTCATTCAGAAGAGCCTGCAATTGAAATTATTATATCGGGAGCCAGCCATGCCGGAGGGCTTGAAAACGGACTGTCAAATCCCGACACTAAGGGGGCGTTACAGGGATTGGCTGACTTTGGTGTTGTTAATTACCCACATACTCTGGCCTATTTTGGCCCTCAAAAGGTTACAGAGGTCCCAAAATTAATGGCTCATCACTCTGTTTATACAGAGTTTCTTGAAAACGATCTTCGGGCGTTTATTAAAGCCAGACAATCAGTAAATCCAAAAGGTTGTATAGGTGTTATTCTTCCGGAGTTTGTCTGGTTAAGGTTTGTAACATCCTATAATCAGGATGCGTTCAATAATATAAAAAACAATAACTTTGATCCGGTGATTAACAGAGAGCCAATCACCCTTATTGAATATGTTACGGCTCTTAAAGGTGCCATTTTTGGCCAGATTTATTACCATCTTCGCCATAGGCCCACTAATATTTCTGAGTACAGTCACCAGATAAAAGAGTTGCTACGAAACTCTGTGGATCTTCTGGAGACCATGGGCGAGGAGCTGGGTGTGTTCTTTATGCCCGTCGGCCTGCCTCAGCAGCTCAGGGAAATCGGTGCGTTAAAAGATAATAGTGTTCACCTCTATGAGCCCATTGCAGAAATAATTTCTAATGAAAATCAGGGTTTTCTCAGTCACTATCTGACCGCTTTACTTTTATATGCATCAGGCCAAATGGATACGCTTAAAAAAATAAAATATTGGATAGATAACCCGCCACAATTT
>NZ_JAVRMB020000181.1:0-14311 GCF_031844845.1 Endozoicomonas sp. | reverse complement strand
CAGTTTGTCGTTGATATGATTCAGGGTGGTGCCGGTACTTCCACCAACATGAATGCCAACGAAGTTATCTGTAACCGTGCCCTGGAACTGATGGGCCACCGTCGTGGGGAATACCAGTTCCTGCATCCGAACACCCACGTCAACATGGCTCAGTCTACCAACGACGTATACCCAACCGCCATGCGTCTGGCGATGGTCCTCAAGCACAAAACACTGCTGGTAGCGATCAAGTCTCTGAAAAATGCCCTGGATGTGAAAGCAGGCGAGTTCAAAGATATCCTGAAAATGGGCCGTACCCAGCTTCAGGACGCCGTTCCTATGACTCTGGGTCAGGAATTCAGAGCATTCAGCACCACCATCGGTGAAGACGTTCATCGGATCAGCGAAATGGCTGCTCTGCTGCTCGAAGTTAACCTCGGTGGTACTGCCATCGGTACCGGTATCACTGCCGACAGCCGCTATGCACCACTTGCCGTTAAATACCTGACAGAAATTTCCGGACAGCAAATAATTCTTGCCGGGGACCTGGTCGAAGCCACTTCTGACATGGGTGCTTTCGTTATTTTCTCCAGCTCCCTGAAACGTCTGGCGGTTAAGCTGTCCAAGATCAGTAATGACCTGCGACTGCTGTCCAGTGGCCCGATGTGTGGTTTCAACGAGATTAACCTGCCAGAAATGCAGCCAGGTTCTTCTATCATGCCAGGTAAAGTGAACCCGGTTATTCCTGAAGCCATGAACCAGATTGCATTCCATGTAATCGGTAATGACCTGACGGTAACCCTGGCGTCAGAAGCCGCTCAGCTGCAGCTGAACTATGCGGAGCCTGTTCTGGTCTACAACATTCTTGAGTCCATCCAGCAGCTGGCTGGTGGCATGAATATGCTGACTGAGAAGTGCATCAAGGGCATTACAGCAAACCGTGAAGTTTGCCAGAGCTATGTAGATAACAGTATTGGTCTGGTGACCGCTCTGAACCCATACCTGGGCTATGAAAACTCCAGCCGTATTGCTATGGCTGCACTGAAGGGTGGTCGTCGTGTAGTTGACCTGGTACTTGAAGAAGGCCTGCTCACTGAAGAGCAGTTACGTGAAATTCTGAAGCCAGAAAATATGATCGCCCCCATGAACCTGAGTTCAGTACCACACTAAGCCCATTTTAATGCGCTGAATGAGAACTAAAGGCCTGCCCTGAAGCAGGCCTTTTTTGTTTCCGGAACTCCTTAGGTCTGTTGATGTTTCGCTGCGTACACAGCACCAACCCAGGAAGAAAACCGCAAAAAAGACCGTATAATCCCTGATAACAATACAGGAAATATCATCTAACATACTGCGCCTTAGTCAGGTTTATGTTGATTTGCGCAACATAGCCGGTAAACATACGCAATCAGCGGGAATGACTGGAATAAAATCAGAAGAAACAGAAGCCAGTGGTAAGGGCTAATCTGTAAAAATGCGAAAAGTGCTACGCTTTTTTAAACAGAGCCTCAGTAAAAGCCGGAGTTAATTTTTTTGTCTGCTAACTAAAGCAACGGCATCATACTCTGCTAAACTTTTGCTAAAATACAGAGCGAATTCCACGGCCTTTAAGCAATCTTTTTCAACCACTGTTCTTTCCGGGCAACCTTCTGGACAGAAGAGTTGATGCTCAAAGAGCTTTAATAATGGCTTTCCCGCATAACCCCTATTTCCAGCCTGATGGCAAAAACACCCAATTATACGACAATTTTCCCACAGTGGAGTCATTATGCAGCAACAGGACATGAAGCAAGTACCTACCGTATTTATTATCGATGATGACGAGGCTGTACGTGACTCGCTGAAAATGCTGATGAAGTCGGTAGGTCAGACTGTAGAAACCTTTTCTTCCCCTGCTGAGTTCCTTGAAATTTATGATGAAAACCGGCCCGGCTGTATTGTGCTGGATATTCGCATGCCAGGTATGAGCGGCCTTGAGCTCCAAAGCAAGCTCAACGAAATGCACTGCATTCTTCCGATCATCTTCATCACTGGCCACGGTGATGTTCCCATGGCGGTTCAGGCCATCAAAGATGGTGCCATGAACTTTATTCAGAAGCCTTTCCGTGACCAGGAGCTTCTGGACCTGATTAACGATGGTCTGAAACTGGACACCCAGCAAAGAAAAGAACTCCTTGAGCACAAAGAAATTCTGCGCAGACTTTCCACCCTCACTGACCGTGAGCGTGAAGTTTTGCGTCATGTGGTTGAAGGCAAAGCCAACAAGGTGATCGCGGCCGACATCAACCTGAGCCAGCGCACGGTTGAAATTCACCGTTCCCGCGTCATGGAAAAGATGGGTACCAAGTCCCTTGCTCACCTGGTGCGTCAGGTCATGCAGGTAAAAGAGCACCTTGAAGGCGAGTTTAATTTCAAAATCTAACCCCCCTCTTCTCCGTTTACCTCTAATTAACTGAGGTATTCGGAGCGCCCCCCTGTGTTCAGAAAAAGTAACTGATGATTGTCCAGTTCTTTGGACTGTATTCTCTCAATACAGCCTGAGCTTTTGGTACCTATGGAAAAATCAAATCACTTACTGCTATAAAGGATTTATTGCGAAGTGTTTATGTGATTGACCAAATAATAATCCTTCATAGCTTCATATTTGATCATTCAAAAAAGAGCTAAACGAACAATATAATAATTGAACGAACGATCAGGCAGATCCTTAGGTACTCGCCGAATAACGTCAAGTACATCCCTCCATTCAGCAATTTGCCAGCTAAAACTAAACTGAAGTCGTACCATTAGACAATGGCAAGAAGAAACTGTGAATGACTTTCTGAATTCCTTTTAGTAACAATTGGTCAGAAATCAGCTCATATTTTCATTGCAACCATACAGGTTTCTTTTTACCGCAAGGCTGCCCTTATGAACCTAGCAATACACTGCTCAGTCTACCTATTGGAACAGGATTCCGGCACCACCGAGGCTATTCGCAGCCTGTGCCATGAAAAATCACTGAAGCTTATCTGCTTCGGTTCACACTTTGAACTGCTAAATGCACTTAAGGCAGACCAGCCTTCCTGCATCATTGCGGCTAATGATCAACCCCATGGACAGGCCCTGAACCTGATGCAGGATCTGGCCAGTGAGAACCACCAGGTTCCGGTTATTATTCTCGGGCATCACAATGATGTATCCAGCGCGGTTGCCGCCATTAAAGCGGGTGCTGTGGATTACATTGAAAAGCCAACCATTTATGGTCGACTGGCCGAGCAGCTTAACCAGGTGGTAAAGCACTCATTCCAATCCGCATAAGCACCTGCCTTTTGGCGTTTATGCGGTCATCTATTTTCAACTTTTTGCCAACAAACAATGAGTGGTTAATCAATACACAGCTTATCCAGACACCCCCTTCACGTACTCGGACAACTGCGTTAGCAGCGTCTGCTTCCCGAAATCCTCACCGACCATTTCCTGAGCGGATCGCCACTCATCCCAAAAATGATTGAGTGTTAATAACTGATCATTACCTGAATGCAATTGCCCGGATAATCGCTCACGGCAATACTGCTTCCAAAGCAACTGATCTTCTTCATCCAGCGTTTCAAAATAGTGCCGCCCACGAAAACGAAACAACATTTCATTAAGGCGCTTATCTGAAAAAGAAAGGCCAAGATGGGTTAACTCCGAAGGCTCCGCCGTTAAAATACGCCCCATTTCATGACGATCTGCCGGGGAGAAAAAACCACCGGAATAAATCATCTGATCCGGGTCCGTATGCTTATTATTCGATGGCGATTGTGAAAACACCTCCCTGAGCTTTGCTGTGAGACGGGTGTCAGCCATTAATTGACTTCGGTGCACTTCACACCTGACCATATCCAGCTCCAATCGTTCCTGATCCTCTGCCCTCAGAACACCCGGCGGGGCAACTACAGGACATTTATTCAGGTGAATAGTTTTCAGCGGAATTCGCTCTACGCCCTCTTCCAGCTGATCTGAACGACTGAATAATCGTCGCCTGATCTCTTCAACCGACAAATTCAACAGCGGTGTCGGATCCACTGACAGGTCATAAACAACCACACCATTACGATTCACCGGATGGTCAATCAATGGCATCACTACCGCCAGGTTATGTCGATGGGCACCAAACATGCCGGAAACATGCACAACCATCTCCTGACGGGTCAGATTTAACAGCCCGGCAACTTCACGCTTACCACGATGAGTAAGATAGAACTGAAACACCTTGGGCTGTCGCTGACGAATCAGTTTGGCCAGAGCAATGGTGGCACGGACATCCGACAGTGCATCATGGGCTGAACCATGATCCAAACCATTAGCGGCAGTAAGTTCTTCCAGTCGGAAACTTTTGAAGCCGTCTTCCCGCAGCGGCCACTCAATACCTTCAGGCCTCAACGCTGCAGTCAGCCGAACCAGATCAATAAGATCCCAGCGGCTGTTGCCGTTCTGCCACTCCCGGGCATAGGGGTCATAGAAATTTCGATAGAGAATATTCCGGGTCACTTCATCATCAAAACGGAGGCTGTTATAGCCCAGGGTGCAGGTACCGGGAACCATCAACTCAGCATGAATCTGGCGAATAAACTCAGGTTCAATCAGCCCCTGCTCATTCACTTTCTGTGGAGTCAAACCGGTAACAAGACAGGCCATAGGGTTCGGCAAATGGTCTTCCGGCAACCGACAGAAAATATTCAGCGGCTCTCCTATTTCATTAAACTCGGCATCGGTTCGGATACCAGCAAACTGGGCAGGCCAATCCAGGGCTGGATCAATACCGAAAGTTTCGTAGTCATGGAAATAAAATGTTTTCATTTAATAGCCTTCAATGGTGTTCATTAGTCACCCGCACAATCTGCTACTCAGTCCTGAGAGACTCCACAGTATCGCTGCCACTGGCAAAAGAAACCAGCCCACCCACAGGTACACAACCCATTTTTACTCAATCAATAAAAAAACCATCACTGAGCCTCAGCGTGGCCGATAGCAAACTTCAGGACAGGAGGAAAGAAAATGAAAAATGGAGATAGACGCGACGGCATATTTACCCCGGTTTTCAAGGGAAACTATCCGCTCTGCCTGCAGAAAATCGCGGGAAAAAGTATTGAGTGGAAATACATGGGAGAAAGCACAATGCCTCCGGTTGGTGCCGGGCTGTTTATGGCGGTCACCGATAACAAGGTTCTATGCGATCAGAAATACTGGGTTTATGAAGACGCCATTGATTTCGACAGCCACCATTAAAGGGGCGTGCTGTCCCCTTCATCAGTTTCAGCTTACTCTTTTGATCCGGCTCTTTTGAACCAGAATCATTAAACCACTTTAATCCTGCCACTGAATAATAATTTGCCCGCGACTCACATCATGCAAATGACTGGCAAGCGCATCACAACCTGTTTCTGCCATGGAAATAGTCATGCTAACGGCCTGACCATAGTTACAGGTTTCCAGTGTCCCGTGATATTGCTCAAGGTGATGGCGAACCACTTGCTCATGGGCGTAGTCACACATCAGTACCCCGTGTTTCATTGCCACCCGTTTCTCAAGTGGCAACACCTCACAGGCTTTCTGGACTGAAGCACTGTATGCCCTGACAAGACCGCCGGCTCCCAGCTTAACCCCCCCAAAGTAACGGACAACCACAGCGACAATATCACCAATACCCTTATGCTGAAGCACATTCAACATAGGACGCCCGGCAGTACCGGATGGCTCTCCATCATCATCAGAGCCAACAACAGCCCCACCCTCAGGTACACCGGCAACAAAGGCTAAACAGTGATGGGTCGCATCCGGGTACTCAATACGTTTCGATTCAACAAAGGCCAGGGCTTCCTTACGGGAAGTGGCTGGAGCAAGGCAGGCAATAAAGCGACTTTTCTTGATTTCGGTTTCAACGATAATAACTTGTGCAGGAACAAAGTAATCAGCAGACATGGTGACCTGGAACAGCTATCAATAATGATCAATAAACGCTAAATCGGTAAAACAGCAGTCTACCGGTTAAGGTCAGACAGTCAGTCACTGACCTCGCCGAAGGTAAAATAATCTTTCAGTGTATCCACCAGGTCGATAATATCATGTCCCGCATTAACAATGCTGTAGCCCGAATCAAAATATTCTGGCCCCACATCGGGCTTGCACCAATGACTGCGAACATCAAAATCCAGGTAGCGCTCACCCATATCATTATCGGGTAGAATAATTCGCATATTGTAAACAGCGCCAATCAAAACAGGCACAGAACTGATCAGCATCAATCCATTGCAGCTGATATTGCCAATACTTCCCATAACCCTCATGGTATTTCGATTATAAATTTTCAAATAATCTTGCAACTGGTGACGCTTAATTGAGCGGCGTTCCTTACCGCTGGGTACTAATGACATATGCTACGCCTTTACCGGTACTGTTTCATCTTTAGAATATTTTTTAACACTCACTACTAAATGAAAAACCATGAACTCCATAATTAAACGTCATTCTATTTTTTCAGTTTTTTCCATCTTCTACCCGTTTAACAACCTCTTTAGCCAACGTATTTTTACTGTCATTTGAAGATCGTATTTCTGACAACTCTTTTTTACAGTCTACAAGTAATTCTTTTACATTTTCATAATAATCTTCAGTGGTATTTTCATCTCGAACCATTACGAAAGCCTGCAACCTGGCTTCTATACTACTTAGTAATCTATCATTTTTATCACTTACTTCTCTCAACGATGACTGCAAATGCTGCAAAGCTTTAGGATTACCCACAGAATGATGATTTGATAACTCATTCTTACTATCTTGTAACTCCTGTTTAGCGTCACTCAATTGGTTTTCAAGAGACTCACGAGACTTCTTAGTTATCTCTAAATCGTTAGAGAGATTTTTTAGTTTAATATTCTCATATTTTAACCCTTCTGTTATTTTCTTTAGCTCTTCCCTAACTTCTTTTAACTCAATAGAACCTTCATACTGTTGCTGTAGAGCACGGTCTTTCTCTTTAATCAGAATGTTAAAAACGTCAGGCAGATTTTCAAGCACTGCAATTCTTTTCGATACAGATTCGTCATTAATATCAGAAGCAGAAAAATCATCAGTTTGAGCATTGCCATTAAGATTACCAGCTAATCCGCTCATCCGGTTATAAAGATCAACAATAAAGTTCTTTAGTTTAACCTGCTGACCTTCAATATTTTCTATTTCTTTTTCAAATTCAGCATATTGCTTACGCTGAGCACCCTCAACATCTTTACGTGATTTTACAACTGCCGCCAGATCAATCTCAAGCCCCTCGCTCCCTATCCTCAGGCCTTCCAATTGATCTTTATAATATGCATTTTCCTTCTTGGCTTTTGAAAGGTCTGACCGAGCCCCACCCAATTCAGCTTCTTTTAACCCTAAAACAAATTCTTTCGACACTAAAGCAGATTTAAGCTCCTCATTCACACCCTGAATTTCGCCATTCATAGATTGAGAACTCTTTAATTTTTCCTCAATCACGGATATTTCATCATGAAGGTCATCAATTCTTTTTACTCTATCGTTATAGCCAGAATTGATTACTGCATTCTGACTAGAGAGCTTTGCCAATTCATCTGACTTCTCAGTCAATTGTCTTTCAATATCTTCTAAGCGAACTTTCAGGCTTTCAGCTTTAAGTGCTTCACTATGATCTGACCTTACATCCTTCAACTTTTCTTTTAGATCTATAATTTCTTCAAGCTGGGTTTGCTGATCTATCTGACTTTCTTCAAACTCAAACCCTTTATCTTCCAACTTCTGTTCAAGATCTACCACTTCATCTGATTTAGCATTCAAATGACCTTGTACTTTTTCAAGAGTACTATTTAACTCCCTAACTGTATCATCGAATTCTTCTTCATTGTTATGCAGTTTTAATCGGTATTGTTTTTCTTGATCATCCAACTGCTTCTCTAAATCAACTCTTTCTTTTTTCAAGAAAGAGATTTCTTTTTTATAAATGCCGATCTTTTTACCGGTATCTTCCCACGCAGTCTTCGAGCCTGTTTTCTCACCTTTTGCAAAAGAATTTATTTCTATTTGAGGTATGAGTTGCCTTTTCGCTTCAGCAGTTGACTCTGCTTTTCTGGCTTTTTCTTTTACTTCATTCAGTTGTTTTTCCAGACTGGATGCCTGCTCGCGTAATATCTTATTTTCGCCACCAAGAATTTCACTGTTCTGTTTAAGATTCTCCAATTCATACCTTAAATCATTAACTTCACTTTGATGATCTACCCCGGCAATGGCTAATCTACTTGTGTACTGCTCCAGCAACTCATGCTGTGTTTTATTCTGCTCATTCAGACTTTTAAGCTTTTCATTTGATAGTTCAAATTGCACCCGGTCACCTATCACCATTCTCTGACCGGACAGGCTATTTTTATCAAACTCATCTGTCGTTTCTGACAACCGCCTGATCAAATCGTCATTTTCTTTTTTGAGATTATCGTTTTTCGATTGTAAGTTCAGGGTACTCTTACTTTTTTCAAGTGCTACTGTGGTCAACTCATGCTGAAGACTACTTACTTCACCCTCCAGCTTTTTAATTTTCTTTTGATTTTTATCAACCTCTGATTTCGCTGTATTATTCTTTTTACCAACTTGGCCTGAATTAGCACGAACCTTTTTTAACTGATCCTGTAATCCAGATAGCGCTGTTGTCATAGCACTCGTACTGGCCTTCGCATCGTTCAATTCGGCCTGTACCGCCTGAACCTGGGTGCGCAGCTGGTTGGCTTCATCCCGGGCCTCCGTTGCTCGCTGATTCGCCTCGCTGGCCTCATCCCGCAGCTTATTAAGCTCGTCTCTTTCCGGATCGGGTAAATCCCCCTCCTCTATCTCTGTATTGGTATCCACGAGTAGTGTGCCAAGGGTCTGAGTAGCAACTGATTCAAGGGAGGCAGGAAGATTATCACCATCCGGTTCAATATTCACCGGATAAAACTTAGCCTCTTCAAGATATTCTGTGGTTGCCCAGTATTGTTGAACTCTCTCGACTACGTTCTTTGCAGCCCTATACTCCTGACCTTTTGGCTCTGATACATCAAGCTCCCGATCCCATTCTGTATCAAGATCTGGCTCAGAATCGTAGCCCTCATCCGTGTCTACCAAGCCCTTATCCATATCTACAATGAAATGTTTGAGAATATCTTTTAATTCCGGGTCAATCTGGCTTAAACGCTTAGCTCTTGGGTCATAATCAAGCCAATCACCATGCATGTGCCACTGTATGAGATCAAAACTTAAATCAATAACAATCCGTGCAACCTCTGCTGGGTTATCAGCGTTTATTTCTTTGGCTTTTTCCTGAAACTTTTTTCCGATGGATGATAAATCTGTACTATTCTCAAGCTCACTTAATACTTTAATTAATTGATTATTAAGATTTTTTAACTTTTTATTTCCCTGAGAATCATCATTTACTTTTATTACCCTATTTTCATCAAGAGCACGACTTATCTCTTTGACCAACCCTGCCCTTACCCGGCCATTACTGTAGGTATTTTTTATAGAATCTGCACATCGTACAGACCTCCGGGAAATCTTTTGATCATCAGGAGAGCTATCGGAGGGGCTTTGTCTATTTCTGGAGAGTTCAGGAACAGCCCCTGCTTTCACTTTTAGACCATCATTTTCCTGACCATCTAACTTATTTCCTTTTACATAAGGAATATCTTGTGGACTAAAGCTATGACCTGTTAATCCGCTACCTTTATTCATAATAAACTCAGACTATTAATTATTATTTAAATAAACCAAAGGTGGGAATCCATTAAAAAACCAAGTTATTATTTTATTCACTCAACACTGATCAAATATTGGCCACACTCATTAACTTCAGGCTAGCAGAACAAAAAAACCAATTAAAACCATTAATAAAAGATGGTTTTTTTGACAAAAAAACAATTAATTATCAACAAGAAGCCACTTGAAACTTTTATTAAACCAAAGACTCAATTTTAACAGGACATTTTTTTGACTTATGAAACAAAACCAATAAATCAACATTTAATATCTCAACCGAAAAAACTTGACTTTGAGACACTTCAATTACTTATATTCAATTCCAATTTGAAAAGACAAGCGTTTTAATAATTCAGCCACCTCTTGATTTAGTATCATGTTTACCTTATTTAACTGATCAAAACTCAGCTCCACATTCTCTCCCGAAGCCATTAACCCCTCCAGCTCATACCAGGTAACCGAACAGTGTCCATAACTAATAAATTCCTCAGAAATCAATCGACTACTTTCATCCAGTAAGACCCAGTCCAGTGTCTGCCTTAACATGAATGGTGTAACTTGAGTAAAATCAGGCTCTGCCGGTCTGGTTATCACAGGAGAGTTTGGTGAATAACGGAACTGGAGCACAGCCTCTGACTTTAACAGCTCCAGATCAGGAAGGATCAGATATCGCAATGATTCCTGTTTAATCAACCAGTTATTGATTCGGTCAAGATCATAGTTTGATTCACTACCCAGAATCCCTCCCAGAGAATGGAAGGGCTTCATATCACATCTGGAAAGTTCCCGGCCCAGGCCATCAGGGCATGAATATTCAACACTGCTCACCCAACGCTGATAGAGCTGGAGGCTGTCATGGGGAGACCCCAATAACCATGTCGATTGCAGCGCCTTATAAACCGGTTTACTGGCCACTGGATCAAGAGTCACCTGCCCCTCTTCACCGAAGGCCATCATCGGAAGGAGAATTCCACGGGGGTTGGATGGCAGAAGGCTTAGTAATTCTGGTTGAAATGTACACTGCCCTGTGATGGTTTTACTGTCTGGTGACAGGGAAAGCGCCTCTGCAGGCAGATCAGGACTGAACCAGCGAGCCTGAACTCGCAGCTCTGACGGTTCCTTAAATGAACGACCAGAGTCCTCAAAAAAATCAAGCCAACTGCATCCCTGTAACCAAATAGTGGCCAGTAATGCAATCAGTATTCCGTATTTCTTATGGTTCACCGGCCACTTCCACCCCTGATCTCAAATTAAAACTACTGAATCGTCAGGCCGTTATCTTTCGGTTTGCCAAGATCCCGCATGGAGTTTTCCAGCTGTTGCAGCCTCAGGGAAATCTGACTCTGGAAGGCACTAAGCTTTTTACTCAGTTCTTCCTGAGTTTGTGTGGAAGCCTGAACTTGCTGCTCAACGGCCTTCTGCGCTGACAAACGGCTCTTTAACCCATCAATTTCAGCCTTAAGCGCTTCAACATGGGCGGTCATATCCGAGTTGGCGACCAACTGCTCGCTAGTCACGGCTTTAATCATCTGGTCCAGCACTGTCAGCTTTGAAACCTGCTGGCCAGCTGACTTTCTGGCAGCATCCGACTGTTTGATGGCAGCATCCGACTGTTTGATGGCAAGATCCAGCTTCTTCCCCCCCTGCTCAATCTTCTCTTTATTCTCATTGATCGCCTGACGGTTTCTCTTGTTGGAAACATCCCAGAGCTTGCGAATTTCAGAGTTAACCACTTTGAGCTCAGAGCGGAAGATGGAGTCACTCTGGTTAATGGTTTCACCGGTTTGAGAAACCTGTCCGGTCACCAGGCCTAACTGGTCACGGGTTTCCTGAAGCGCCTGCCGGATATCTACCAGCGTTTTCTGCAATTCAGCCACTTGCCAGTAACCACCAGCGGCAACACCGGCCAGAAGCACAAACAGCACGCCAGAAACAAAGTAGCCCGCACCATTGCTTTTACTGGTGGGAGCTGGTTTGCCGGCACTTTTGGGGGCATTACCAGTGGAGCGGTGTCTTGAAGGGCGCTGCTCGGCGGTAATGGAGAAATCCTGGTTTGCCTGACGAATCTTTTTATCCTCTTGCATAATCACTGCTTTCGATCAAAAACACCGCTCTAATCGTTCGATCTGTTTTTAGACTTCAGTGAAGCGGCGTTCCCAGCTCCTGGCTGTTAAGAAAAATAAATGAGGCACTATTGTAGAAGAAAGAAATCCAGCCCCCAACCCTTTATTCAACATAAAGGGCCACTTAAGACTTGAAATCTCTGCAGTAAACCTCAAGATACAGCCGCATGGATTCGTAGTAGCCGCAGTGCTACTATCGCTTTGCGAAAAATCAGGTCTCTAAACGAACCATAACTATTCCAACCGCTATTAATAGCAAAAGTGGAGAACACAAATGGCCTTTCAACTGCCCGAACTGCCTTATGCCCGCGATGCTCTGGTGCCCCATATTTCTGAGGAAACCCTGGATTACCATTACGGCAAGCACCACAAAACCTACGTGGTAAAACTGAATGGTCTGGTTGAAGGCACTGAGCTCGAAAACAAGAGCCTGGAAGAGATCATCAAGACGTCTGAAGGCGGTATCTTCAACAACGCTGCACAGATATGGAACCACACGTTCTACTGGCACTGCCTGAGCCCAAATGGCGGCGGCAAGCCATCCGGTGAGCTGGCTGCAGCGATCGACAAAGCCTTCGGTTCTTTTGATGACTTTGTTGCCAGGTTCTCTGACATGGCCGTTAATAACTTCGGCTCATCCTGGACCTGGCTGGTAAAAAACACCGACGGCTCTCTGGAAATTGTCAACACCAGCAATGCCGGCACGCCTCTGACCGGCGACCAGAAGCCTCTGCTGACCTGCGACCTGTGGGAACACGCTTACTACATCGACTACCGCAATGTCCGTCCGGATTACCTGAAAGCCTTCTGGGCCCTGGCAAACTGGGAGTTTGTTGCAGAGAATTTTGCCGGTTAAGCAAGTTAAGCAATGCTCTGATTAGCCGTTTAACCGGCTAATATAAAAACCGCCTGCTGAATACTATTCAACAGGCGGTTTTTTAATGCCTACTCCAGAAGCCAAAGCTATAGTTCTGGTCTCCTTGATGATTTGTCGCTAACATCTGTCGTCTAAATACAGCGCTCCTATGATAATTACAAGCTGACCAAAACAATGACTGAATATCTGATGCCGGCAAAGTATGCCAGACTATTACTGAAAGTGGCTCAGGAACAGGGTTATGACGTCAACCAACTGATCAATGATGCAGGGCTCTCTTTTAACCCGCTGGAACTGCATACTGATGAAGACTTGGAAATCCCGGCACTTATCTTCAGTAAGCTATACCGCAAAGTATCCGGAGCAATGCAGGATGAAGCATTCGGCCTGGGTACCACCTATAAAATGCCTCCCGGCACCTTCCGGATGCTCTGTTATTGCATTATCCACTGTAATTCATTACAAAAGGCCCTGGACAGAACCACCGAATTTACTTCATTGACCTATGGTATTCGTGGAATCACCATAAAGCCTGAACCACCTTACCGGATCACCCCGGATAGTAATGAAGCAACTTTGGTTTACTCCAGTGCTGCTAATAAATTCAATACGTATATGACGCCTGCCAAACAACTGAGTGTTGTGAACAGTCTCTCACTCTGGCATCGCTTCTGCAGCTGGCTGATCGGTAATAATATTGCGGTAAAACGGGTGAATCTGATGGGTTCCCCCAGCCTGAACCTGAGCGGCTACCGCTACTACTTTGATTGTCCTATTGAGTTTGACCAGCAGGAGAACTCAATCGTCATTAATGCCCAGATGCTGAACGCTCCACTGGTACATACTGAAGAGTCTCTGGATGCTTTTCTGGAAACTGCGCCTTACCAGCTATTTGTCATTAAAGATGAGCAAGGCAGTGACAGTATTATTCCACGGATCAGAGCCCTGATCGGCTATAACTTCACCCGCCGGATACCCAGCTTTGATGAACTTGCCCAGTTGCTGAATATCTCCTCAAGAACCTTACGACGACGACTGGAAAAAGAAGGCACTTCCTATCAGAAAGTAAAAGACGAATGTCGTAGGGATGCTTCTATTGATTATCTCAGTCAGCCAAACCTGACCATTAACTCTGTTGCAGCACTGATGGGGTTCGACGAACCCAGTGCCTTCCACCGGTCATTTAAAAAATGGACGGATATGACACCTGGGGAATTCCGGAAAAAGAACAATATTCAGATAGAAGACGTCGAAGAGGTTGCCTGAAACAGCATAGATCAAAGGGATATATGAAGAAAATCATAAAAAGGCCGGCTGATGCCAGCTTTTTATTAACGGGCAGCCCTGGCCATATTCAAACCAAACATGGCCACCAGCTCTCGCTGAACTTCATTAACACCGCCACCGAAAGTGTTAATCTGGCATTTACGATAACCCTCTTCTATTTCTCCCTGAATTACAGCGCCGGGACTGCCAGAGCGAACCATTCCCGGTGCGCCGATAACATCAAGCAGCAGACGGTACACCTGAATCACGGACTCAGTACTATACACCTTGATACCGGATGCAA
>NZ_JAVRMB020000180.1:0-3208 GCF_031844845.1 Endozoicomonas sp. | reverse complement strand
ATCCGACAGAACAGCAAATCAGCCAAAGTTGGTAAAACACTGGAAATTATGGATGTTACTCCATCAGCTGTTATTAAAATGATGGACAAATTTCAGGTAAACACCCTGATTCATGGCCACACCCATCGGCCAGATATTCATAACGTTGCTTTGCAGCAGGGTATCGGAAAACGTTATGTACTGGGTGACTGGACCGACAAAGGCTGGGAAATAGAGCTCAATGAAAATGGTTTATCCATGAACCAATTCCCTATCCCGGGGTAAAACACCACAGGCTGCACTTTTTTTTAAACGAGCTCTGGCATCAGAAAATCAGGTTGTTATACGACTCTACTGATCTTCGACTACACTACGCCTCCTGACCTATTCATCAACAACAACGGCGTACGGTATGAATAAACACAAAAAACCTGCCAATGAACTCGACCATATACGGAATACCCTGACCGATATTGTCGCAACAGTCGGTACTGCCGCCAGAGACATAAAAGAAGTTCAAAAACATCAGTCTGAACATGACCTGCGGTTTGATAAACATGACCTGCGGTTTGATAAACATGACCAGCGGTTTGATGAAATAGACAAACGCTTCGACCAGCTTGAACTGCTTATCCGTCAGCTTATCCCCAGCAACTAGCCGTATAATTCAGTCAACCAGACGCCTGCGGCGCTGGTTACTTCAAGGTATACCACTATGGAAACGGAAATTCCGGTCAGGGGATTCAATGGCATTCTGCTCAATTCCGGCAAACACCTCCACCCGGTCATTGACAGGTGCACCGTTGATTGCTTCTGCCAATGTCAGATAATCCTGAAAGTGTCGACTTTCAGATTTCAGCAGGGACAAATAGAACTTTCTCAATTCATCATCCAGCCATGGTGACAGTGCTGCAAAGCGCTCACAGGAACGGGCTTCGATAAATGCCCCCATAACCAGGGTATCCACCAGCTTTGCAGGTTCAAAGGTACGGACGACTGAACTTAGCTGACCGGCATAGCGACCTGCACCCAGGTGAGTATAGGGAATATTCCTGCGAGCCATAATGGCCAGAACCTGCTCATAGTGCCTCAGCTCTTCCCGGGCCAGCCTGGACATTCTATTCAACAGACTTAACTGATCTTCCGGTTTAAGCTGAAGCCTGCCCTTCTCTTCATTAGTGCTGTCGTTATTACCGCGGTTTTGACCGAACTGCCCAGTACGATAACGACTCATGATAGCCGTAGCACTCTGGGCAGCCTTGAGTTCATTGTTCGCATGATCCACTAGCAGGATAGGAAGGTTTTCAGGCTTGCGAGCTTCATCAATCCAAGCGGTGGGTGTCGGGCAGGGCAGGAACTCTAAAATGTGGGAAATGTCCACGGTCATATGGCCTCCAAGGGTGAAGACCATACTACCAGAGGATCCAGGACATACTACCCCTCGTAAGGCCCTTTGTACTCAGGGTTTTCTTTACAATCTCTTTCACCCAATAAAATATCCATACTTAAAGAATGGATAAACTTATGGGTGTCCTCTATTTCTCTTGTCCACAGAGCCACGCCCGGCGAACACAGCGAGCGATGCAGTGGTAGTAGCACGTACTGGCCGTATCAATCAGGTTTCTTCGGGCACTGGTCATGGGTTCTCCTGTCTGGAATAAAGTGAGCACAGGAGAAAAATAGAGCAGTTCTTTGGGGAGTCAAGTTTATGGATGTCTTGTTCTTTTTGTTCTTTTTTGTTCTTTTTCCTTTCTTTTTGGGTGTCCTTTATTCCCTTCCTGTTATGAGATTATTCTCTGAGTAACGTCTGGAAATATTGGCTATTGATCAGTCCATGTTGATTTGGAAGTCTTGCTTTGATCAGGATTAATATTATGAAGTGGGAATGCTATAGGAAGTTTTGATTTTACTGAGCTGCTGTCGAATTTTCCAAGGGAAAAGTGCTTTTTAACAGCTCTGACGTAGAGGGGGTATCCATTTAATGTCATCGTCTTATCTGTCTGGGGGTTAGAGAGTTCGTTCAATATGGATGAGATAATAGGATGCCCGGGCCGATCAACACAAAACAGGCCAGCTTCTATCGTGTATATTTCTTCATCGAAGTGCTTCATGTAGCAGAGAAAACCATCGATGCTTGTCAGCGTGCCTATCGGTTCTTTTAACTCCATATCGCAGTCCATAAAAATACACCCGGATTTTGATTTGTCTGGATTTTCAGTGAATAATTTTCCCGCCAGGTTCATGGCTATAAAACGAGAGACATCTATATGTGCATATGTAGGTAGTAAATGAATAGCTTCCTGAATGGTGAGATTTTTTCCTTTTGCTTTTGACAATTCAGTTAAAGTATCTCTGAGTTCAGGTGAAGTAATATGTTCTATTATTTCTTCAGTTATTTCAAAATTAACGCTATCCATTTCAAGGTCGTAAAAGTTGATTAGCCTGAAATTATCGTATTCACTTTGAAGTTGAGTAAGTATTTTTTGATTGGTTTTGCTTAAATGGTCGCCGTTGAATAATAATCCGATATCCCTGTTTGGTTCTAATCTGCAGATTGCCTTGATGTTTTCCAGGTAGTGGGCTGGAATTTCTAGTCCGAGTTTTTTTAAGTTAAACCATTGAAAAAGAATCGGAGTTTTTTCACTGATTTCGACCACAGGATACTCTTTATTACCGATCGTGACTGTGCTTTTAGCAAGTTTTATCAATAATTCTTTCTTGAGATCGTCGGCTGTAAAGGCTTTAGTGGGAGTGACGTCATTATTTATTATTCTCTCAGATAAGGCCTGTTGGCATTGATCAAAGGACTCAATATCACCCATCATTTCGAATTGAACAAAGAGCTGGTTCCACGAATTCAGTTGCGATTGGGTAACCAGTCGTCTCTCTTTTGTCAAACCCAAGGGTTCAGTTGTGTTATTTAGTTCTTTTTGATTTAGTTGGTGGAGAAGATATAAGTAAGTAGAATTATTATTGTCGATATTCTTCATGAAATAATCACTTACGTTATTGATGTCAAGTATTGATATCGGGCTGTTTAACGAAAACTTTCAGGGTAGACATTAAGGAAGTATTCGTTGGCCTGCTTATGTTTCGACGCAGGTCAGTTTCCGAAGGAAGCCAACTCGTGACCCAATCGCCACGCACTTATCAAGGTTTAGAGGTTTCGGCGGGTTCGGTTGTCGGCTTTTAGGCCTTTAGGCTCTCGAGTCCTCGGGTCCCCCTGAAC
>NZ_JAVRMB020000179.1:0-17835 GCF_031844845.1 Endozoicomonas sp. | reverse complement strand
CAAGGCTTGCTAATGATCTCAGGCTCCACTTCACTCTGGCAGTACTCGCATTGCTTCTGCCACAGGGCAAACGCCTTCAATGCATCTTCTTGGCACAGAAAGCCCTTTTTGCCCAGTTTTTCCAGGTTATTGGCCTCTTTCAGTGACTTCTTCTGCATTCTTTTTGTCAGCGCTTTCTGCTCACCAAGTCTGCGCTTTTCATTCCGGAACAAGACCCATCGTTGTTTAACCTCTCCATAGCAGGAAGACACTTCAGCAGAGTAATAATCTTCATGACTTTCAACAGGCTTCAATGACATAGAAGGTGCTTTTCTGACCAGCGCCTTTGCATCCTTGATATTCAGGGGAACCCGGGAGATAAACAACTGTTTTTGCTCATCGAGAGACCGAAGGGTTTCAGCAACATAAAGCGCCGAGTCAGCCACCAGGTAACGGTTATTGAGAGCCGCTTTGAAACACGCCAGGTGTTGTTTGATGATCTCTTGAAAGCAGGTTTTGTCGTTTATATTCCCGCTGGCTGGTGCCATAAAGACAGGAATACCCGCCTGACTTTCGGTTATTAACTGCAAGACAACCTGGTTTAGATCAGGCCGGTGATCACGGCTGTAGCCGGGGCAAATATGGATGCAGTTCAAGTCATCAGGATTTTCATCGCTTTTGTACTTACCATCCACATGCAGGCTGGTACCATCCAAATTCAATGCCTTACAGGGAAGTTTCAAATGGTGAACTACCTTAACAGCAAGGTTCAGATACAATTCGCTGACGCCAGCGTCGTACAGACTGTCGAGGGCACGGCCAAGAATATTGTCGTTTAAATGTTCCGCCTGGATAGCCAACAGCAGACGCGCTGATAAAGCAGCCAGGCTTATTCTCCATACGCTCAATCAGGTCGACCAGTTCAGAGGTTACCCCGATCCGGCTATCCAGCAGGACTTTCTTTCGAGCCTGGCTCCAGCGTTTGTCGAGAATACCCTCACCCGCGAGATTAATAACCGCATCAAAACAGGTTGCCGGGTTGACCGCGGCCAGGGATGAAACAGGCTTCACACGGGTAGACAACTGCAACCGGACATCTTTGGCCGACTGACGGCTAAGCACAACCACCTGATGCCCTTCATTAAGCAGGCGATGAACCAACCGACTCCCAATAAATCCCGTCCCGCCAGTAATCAGAAATTGCATGAATCCATTAGCTCCAAAGTCAGGCCAACATGGCTACGCTCTATCTCTACCAATAGTCATCGTAACATTTTCTGAAAAGATAAAAAAAAACCCGGGTCCCCTCAAACCCGGGCTTTACTGACTGTGACGCTACTGGTTCCCGCTTCTATTCTTATATCCTTTGTGGAACTCATCCTGACAAGACCCGGAGCAGGCTGTTTTTTATTTTTTGGAACCTGCTCTCATTGATCTATTCCACGCACCAATAATAAGTAATTACCGAATCCTTTTTATTGATCTGCATCAATATTGTTCGGCATATACCTATCACGAGATGCCCTGACAGCAGGTAATCCTGGCTCAAGGACAAAATCAAGCACGGCGGTCATGGAAAAACACAGAGTTCGTCTATTCTTGTGAATGACTGCTTATCTCTTCAAGCCATATGACACCACATGCATCTTATCTGAACGAAATCCGACAGGAACAGACTGCTACGACACCAACCTGATTTTAAAGATGACCCCCCGGGTTAATCCCCCGTTCTTCTGACCCAGCTCTCTCACCCGTTGTTTCTTCCCGGAGTCTCCCTATGATCAAGACCACATTCGGTATACTGCAAAAAATCGGCAGGGCACTGATGCTGCCTGTGGCGGTACTGCCTGTCGCCGGGATACTTCTGGGCGTGGGCAGCGCCGGTTTTTCTTTCATACCTGAGCTGATCTCCAGCATTATGGCTCAGGCTGGAGGGTCGGTATTTGGTAACCTGCCGGTGATTTTCGCCATTGGTACCGCCATTGGACTGACTGAAAATGATGGTGTGTCCTCGGTGGCCGCCGTCGTAGGTTACGCCGTTATGCTGGGCACTATGGGGGTCATGGCCCGCCAGCTCGGCTATGAGCCGGTTTCCATGATGGGTATTGAAACCATTGATACCGGGGTGTTTGGCGGTATTATTGCGGGCGTTCTGGCGGCGTCCATGTTTAACCGGTATTACAAAATCCAGCTGCCCGATTACCTGGGATTCTTTGCCGGCAAGCGCTTTGTCCCCATTATTACCGGGGTGCTGGCCATTGTTCTGGGCATTGGGCTGAGTTTTATCTGGCCACCAATCCAGGGCCTGATTGATGCCTTTTCCCAGTGGTCCGTCACCGAGAATCCGGTGATGGCCGGATTTGTCTATGGAGTGGTGGAAAGAGCATTGATTCCCTTTGGCCTGCACCATATCTGGAATGTGCCCTTCCAGATGGAAATGGGTGAGTTCGTTGATGCCTCTGGCCAGGTCTTTACCGGCGATATCGCCCGCTTTTTCGCCGGTGATCCCACTGCCGGTTTTCTTGCTGGTGGCTACCTGTTCAAAATGTTTGGCCTGCCAGCGGCAGCCATCGCCATCTGGCACTGCGCCAAGCCGGAAAACAGAGCCCGAACCGGCGGTATCATGCTGTCTGCAGCACTGACCTCGGTATTGACCGGCATTACCGAACCCATCGAGTTCTCCTTTCTGTTTGTTGCCCCCATTCTCTACGGTATCCATGCATTGCTGGCGGGTATGGCCCTTGCCATTACCAACTATCTCGATGTCAAGATGGCCATGTCTTTTTCCAATGGCCTGATCGACTACGTCCTCTATTTCGGGATTGCCACCAAACCCCTCTGGATCATTATGCTCGGGGCACTTTATGCAGTGCTTTATTACGTTATTTTCCGGGTCATGATAACCGCCATGGATATGAAAACCCCGGGCCGGGAAGATGAGAGTGAGAGTAACATCAAAGTGGAACCCTCCAGCGAGCTGGCGGTGAACCTGATCAACGCCTTTGGCGGCAAAGGTAATATTAAAAATCTGGATGCCTGTATTACCCGGCTGAGAGTCACCGTAAATAATACAGAATCTGTGGATGTGGATCGGATTAAACAGTTGGGAGCGACTGCCGTGGTGGTCATTGGTCAGAATATGCAGGCTATTTTTGGTCCACGGTCTGACAACATAAGGACTGAGATGCATGAAGCGATGCAATTGATGTAGGCTCTTAACTGGTTCTAGCAGGCGGTTTACTGGAATTGTCCTGCAACCCCTGTTAGCAAGGGTAAGGCAGTTTTCCAGAAAAACACCCTATTCCCTGGCACTGCAAGGCTTCGGCTACATCAATAAAGTCAGCCTGTTAAAACCAAATACCTGTTAAAACCAAACAAGAGCCTCAATGTAATAGCCAGATCTACCATAAAGTCCTTGATCTCATCCACATGGATTTCATAAAGCCTGACAAACCGACCCTTTGACTGAAAACGTTTTTGCTCAGGATCAGAATTTGTTTTCCACGACCAGAAGAGGACGTTACCATCCTAAACGCACTTATCTAATTAGGTTCTTTTGAAAAATGAGTGGGTAGATATTTCTCCACTGTCATTCCGTACAGGCAACTGCATGGATGCAGGAGGTAGAGTAATGCAGGAGCAATTACCGAGATTGTACGGAATCCTCCAGGCAGGGATAGCCAGCTGGCAGCGCGTTCACATCCCCGTGAAGGGCTCAGTTCCAGATAAGTGTTGGTGTTTTACCACAAGTTGCTGAAAGCTAACTGTAGCGAGGAACTCAGTAATTCTGAGAATCTCGCGGCGTTACAGGCTTTGGGAAGTGTACCAACACTTAACCTGAACTGAGCCCCCGTGAAGGATGACAGTGGGTGGGAGTATCACTGTCATTGTATACATGGACTGTACACAATCCATCCAGCAGGGAAAGCCAACCATCAAGCGGCACCTCCCTGTGGATGGATCCTGTACAATCCCTGTACAGGATGACAATGAGTGGGGAGTATCACTGTCATTGTGTACATGGACTGTACACAATCCATCTGGCAAGGAAAGCCAACCATCACTCCCTATGGATGGATCCTGTACAATCCCTGTACAGGATGACAGTGGGGGGGGCTGCAAGTTTTTAATTCTGGTTCCTCGGGGGCAATGACCATTGAACTCTCATTTTCTACCGGCTGACACATTCTTTGATGATAATACGCCCAATTGGTTTCTATTTACCCACTTAAAACTCAAAAGAGCCTCTAATACCATTTCCATTTTCAAACTATGAGATAGAAGCTCCACAGCCCTGATTTGTCATGAGCATAATTCAGCGTTAGACGTGGAATTGGTATAATTACAGTCTCGTAGAGAGGTTAAATTGCACAAACTCCTGTTGTTCCTTGCCCAGTTGCTCCATTATCACTTCTGTTCTGCGCTCAGACGTCAACTGTCGGTCAAGTATGCCATCAGCCAGCCCGTCAAAACAGGTTAACGACACATTGCTGACAAGATGTTTTTTCTGCGACTCTCCCATATCCTCAAAATAGAAACGGTGGCGGCTTGTAACCTCCTTTTTTATCTGGATGTAGCCATTAAACATGGTGACTTTTTTATCTTTATCTTTTGTTTTTGGAGCCACATCAAGCAGGGTGCCTGTCAGACTGTCCGCTGGCTGATCTGACTGTGGAGTACTGCTGTTTTCAAATGGGACAGGGAGCCGGCGCTCATCTTCAGGGACTGACTGTTGGTACAGCGACATGGTCGGTTCCGCTAAATGCTCGGCCATAAACCGTGCCAGTTGCTGCGACTCATCCATCACTTCATCGGAACCGCCTAATGACTGGTGGACAAAGCTCATTAACCTGATACTACTGGTCACCCTGTCATTGGTCTTAACCCGGGTGTCGACCAGATAGAGAAACAACTGCCAGCTTTGCTCACTTTCATCACTGGACTGCTGGCCGGACAGGTCGCTTCTGACCTCCCGAAAAAGCTGGTCGGACAGGTCTTGTTCCCAGAGATCCGGTTGCCTGCCCAGGGCTTCGATACTAGCCAGCTGATCGGTGGGTGACAGGGCAAAAAACTGCTCTTTGGCCGCCGTGACAGCGTTCCCATCAACATCAGGCTTCAGCAGAAGCCCCATAATCTCTGCGCTGGCCATGGGACCGGAAAACAGCTGGCTATTGCGGTCACTGGCCAGTTGCTGAAGGCGTGTTGCCAGTTGATGCCTTTGCGGATGCTGTTCGTTCAAGTCCGGGTTCAGGTATCTGCCCAGGGTGCCTGTTACGTTTTGTTGCTGCTGACGTTGCAGCCTGGAGGCCATGTCGACAATCCTGCCGGTATCCATCTGCCCGGGTTCCAGATTGTCTCTGGCCATGGCACCGAGCATACAGCTGACCATTGCACGAGCATTGTCTGACGCTGGTTCCATGGCGTTATCCCGATGAAAAGCCAGACTGCTGCCAGTGGCGTTGCCCTTAATAGACAGACTACCACGGTCGTTCAGAACAAAGATATTTACCGACCGCTCATGGTTAATACCCAGTGTGGGTGAATGGAGCACTTCACGGGCGAAATCTGCAGTCAGCTCTACCCGTGGCTGACCAGGCAGGTTGTTAGCACAGAGCAGCATAGCCATATGAAGAGTGTCGTCTGTACTCCATTGCCTGCTGATTTCACGCCCCGGGTTTTCCTCCAGCCG
This sequence comes from Endozoicomonas sp., assembly GCF_031844845.1. Lineage (GTDB taxonomy): Bacteria > Pseudomonadota > Gammaproteobacteria > Pseudomonadales > Endozoicomonadaceae > Endozoicomonas. The sequence goes on along the minus strand of NZ_JAVRMB020000179.1, from coordinate 12,167 downwards.
CGCAAGGAACCCGGAAACGTCGTTATAGAGGCCCCGGGCAATAGCGAAGCTGTCCCGGGTCAGGCTCATGGCAGGGGGGGTGCCCATGGGCATTTCGGAAGAATCCGTTTGATTGGCAGCCAGACCGCTGTGGGTTTCATCGTAGGCCCGGCTGGGCATCATCTGGCGGCCATTGACCCAGCTGGCGAAGAAATTACCCAGTTCCAGGGCACTGTAGGCAGCTGACCCCAGATGGCTCAGATTTTCATGTTGCCGACTGCGGGCATCCTGACCGGCACCATTGATAATCTCTTGCACTTTTTCCGGCAAGTCCGGACCGGCGTGTTTCTGATTCAGATCATCCACATTGCAAGTGCTGAGCTGCGGGTCACAGTCAAACTCATAATCCTGTGGGCTGGTGTAGGTAAAACCGGAAGGTTGCCGGGCAAAGCCCTCAGGCAACTGGCCGTCATGATTGTCGGCATAACGGCTGACCAGGGAGGTAAAGGCCTCAGCCTTGGTGCCTGGTAACCGGAGGTCCTGTAAATCACCGCTCTGAAATAATTCCGTCTTTTTCTGCCAGTCAGGCCGGGCGTGGTTGACCAATGATTCAGCAATCTGCTGGTACGCATCAGACTGGTCAGCGCCCCGGCCTTGCTGGCTGGCGGTATTGGCAGTGTGAGGCGTCGCTGACGGATCTCCGCCCGGCTGCCCGGTAAAGACAACATCAGCCTGCCAGGGTTGATCCTCCTCATGCCCAACGGTATGTCGGGTATGGGCGGTAAACACCGCTTTTTGTGAATAGGGCTCGCTAAGGCCCGGATTCAGACCACTCGGGCCAGATTCATTGATGGCATCAGAGGGCCCTGCGGACGGTTGGCCGGGAAAATTTCTCGTCAGCCAGGACATACCCTGCAGCACCACGCCTGCCGCAGCCCGTGTGATAGTCGGCACAATGCCCTGGTGGTGACTGGAACTGCCCGAGGCGACATCGTCCCCAGATTCTGCTCTGCAATCTCTTCCCGAGTGATGTTCTGAGTTGCCCTGGATGGTTGATCCTTCAGTTTTACCGATAGTGAAGTTGCCGTTTTCTTGCTCGTCCCTGACCGTAATACCATTAGTAGTGCCATTAGTAGTGCCATTAATGGCCAATGTATCGGTGCCGTTATCGATTGAACGTCGGGATCTACTGTTGTAGATAAAAGAGGTTTTTTTAACAACGGTACTGGTCTTTTTTTTCTGTACCGTTTTTTCTACGACAAAACCAGGTGATATATCCGGATCTTCGTGGTGATGGTGGTGGTTATATTTTCCCAGCAGTTGTAAAAGGTCATCTACTATATTTCCCGGCTTTTGCCCGGGTTCTACGTGGGTACCAGACTGCTCAGTAGAAACGATAACAGAAGGGGTTGTAGCCGAGGGCTCAGAGGCTGTTTCCGGGCTGGGTAATAAACGCGAACAGGGTCTCAATGTGTTTTCCAGCTGTCTCTGTTGCAAATTCCCAAGATCTAATGTGATGGCCAGCAGCCTTCCCTCAATGTTTAAGATTTCAGCTTCCGTGCAGGCTTGCGTAACATCACAATGTTCACCATTCCTGCCGTTAGTGAGCATTGCATAAAGATCAGTATTGGCTTTATTGATGTCAGCCAACTCACGTGTCAAGGACTGGCTGTCCCAGGCAATGCATCCTGTGTCTACCGCCATATCCAACATCCCTTTAACTTCAGTCAACCTTCCTTCGCGGTTGTCAAGAACGGCAATCTCAGGAATCTCACTGCATTTCTTCTGCAGAACAGCGCCCGTTGTTTTCGGCTCAGCATCCGTTACCTCCGGCACTGCGCCCGTTGTTTTCGGCTCAGTACCCGTTGGACAAAGTTCTTCCCTGCTGTTACTCAACAACGCCTGATAATGAACTGTAACCTCTGTTCTGACATCTGCAATCCATTGTTTACGCTCATCGGCTAAATTGATATTTTCATTGCCACCATCATCATTCCACGCAGTGTATACAAGGATGAGTTGATCAAGCAGTTGATTTAATTCAGTTGCTTGATCTTCTATCTGCTGTTTGTATTGACTGGCTCTATCAGAATCTGCCTGACCCTCAGTACATATATCTGATACACCCATGCGTAACGCAGTTGTAGACGCCCCAAGGTATTCACTCTCAAGCTGCTTAATCCTGTCCAACAGTGATTGATATGCAGGGTTTAATGTCTCGTCAACAGATGAAACGAAGATGGGCGACAACGGGGTCGAAGCTTCTGTCACTCCTTCTGTATTAGCAGTTGATGTCCGGGCAACCGTAGAGGAAAATGAACAGGGTGGTAATGCTTCCAACGGTATCACCCTGTCTAGCCTATCTCTCGCGTCTATAGTAGCATGCCCCATTTTTTGATAATTTTTTTCTCTCTCTTCATCCGTGCAGTCTTGCTGTGTTAAAAGATTATCATCGTAGATAGACCGTTTATAAGCACCACTCATATCTCGGATTTCAATTATCTCATTTTTTAATGATTGCCTGTCCCAGTCTGTACATCTTCTTTCTTCCGCTCTGATAAAGATGCGGTTAAGTTCTGCCAGCCTTGTTTCATATACCGCCGCGATCTCAGAAAGCTCACTGCATTCTAATGGCGGAGCTATATTGACCTTGGCGTCAAAAGGTCTAAATCGGAATCCTTCTTCCTCTGGCTTCGAGCATAGTTCTGACTCTGACTTCGAGGAGCATAGTTCTGACTCTATATCGCTCAATGCCAAGCTTCGTCTGTGATCACTGTCTACTTTCAGTTTTTTAACCTTGCAAATAGACTGGTCGTCCTGATTATCTACAAATTTTATGAAATCGTCATGTAATACGTCCATAAACCGAGAATATTCATTCTCTATCAAGTTCTTCGTCTTAGTGACTTCCCGATCCAACGTCCTCAAGAATTCATGATTCACCAGTCCCGGACAATTAGCTCCAGTAACAAAATTACAAAGATATGAAGATTCGGTATACCTATTGAATGCACTGCGCCTTTTATTCGTAATATCACTCATCTTGGAATAATCATGGGGGGCGAGGACTGCTTCCGGACATGCTAAAGAGTATTCATCTATAGTTCCCCAAGCATTAGCGGTTGAAATCCGGGCAACCGGTGAAGTGGTGAGCAGTGGGGGCGGAACTTCTGTCGTTACTCCGTCACCTCTATCCGACCCACCACTGTCAACAAATCCAGGGATATAGGAGGATTGTGCCGTCTTTTCTGAAGCGCCTGGAGTAGTGGACAATGGAGCCGGTGCTTCTGTCATTTCCCCGGCATTAGCGGTTGAAATTCGGGCAACCGGTGAATCCGACGTATCTGATTTTGGTTTGCAACCGCCTGAACTCACGATAACAATCTTTTGTGATCTTAGTGAATTATTTGTCAGGCACATTCTGAAATCGAATTCACACTTAGAGTAGTGGGTCTTACCAGCGCTATCACATACGTAATCAGGACCCACGAATTCGCAGTTCTCCTCACAGATAGGCGCGACGACGATTGGATTGTTAGAAAATTTTGCATCACCCCAGCCTTTTTTCTTACAGAAAGAGCTTACGTTATCATGTTCACGTAATAATCCAGTTTCAAAATCAGGATCAAGAGTATATATCCATTTTTGGGTATTTATCCATTTTTGGGTATTTTCGGTGCAGGTAGAAACCTCATCACATACCACTTTGTCTACCCATATCCCACCATCAACACGAACTGGACAACACTTTAGGTTGACGTTCTCGTTACCTGTACATCCTGCATAACTGTATACCCTTGGACCACTTCCGTGATCCTCTTCCATATCAACAAATTCAGGGGTGTAGAAGGATTGCGTCGTCTTTTCTGAAGCGCCTGGAGTAGCTGATTGATCCTCGCCGGTTATTGTGCAATTGAGATTATTTTTGTTGAAATCATTATCATAGACTTCCCACAAAGTACCAATTAATTTAATCTTTCTGCTAAGTTCTACCTCTTTTATTTCTTCAGCAATGCGAATAGACTCATCGTCCCTCGGCGTTTCAAACTCGATAATCACTTTGTCAATTTTTTCTGTAAGTGCATCTAACTTGTCCGCTAACACGGCCGGTTTGTCTGTTAGAGTCGCTCCAATCTGTTCCTTGCTATACTGACATTTGTTCTTTAAAAAAGATTCAACCTCGGCTATCTCTAAATTGTACTCTTGTGCAAGATCCCATAATTCACCACCCTCATTCTGATACCATTCCATGCGAGAAATAGGAGTAACCAGATTACAGAATGGTAAAGTTCCTTCCAGTCTATCTATCTGATCTAGACATCTTTCTACATCTAATTCAACGAATGCCAGACTACCAATAATAAACTCATCGCAGTCTTCCATTTCGCGAAGGGAATCATGCTTTTCGAACTCTGCCTTATAAGATGGGCCGTGAACTTCAATTTCAAGTAACTCACTCCTTAATAATCCCAGGTTTGTTATACAACCTGACACCCTCACTTCATCCAGGATGACCTTAGATTCTATAATCTTTGCTTGATATCCCTTTACGATTTCTTTAGCCTCACCGCATTCAAAGGTAAATGTGGCAGGTACTTGGACTTCTGAATTAACACTCCGCTTGTTCAGAGTTTTACCCTGCGGGACAATACTACCCGGACTATCGTTAGATAATCGGGGGAGTGTATTGTTTCCGGTAATGCGTGCGTCTGCTACTTTCTTATTAGGTAATCTAAGCAACGGCAACGACACTGCGTTGCCAGTAGCATTGCTGTTTCTTTGAACATACATTTTCAAGTACCTCAAATTAGCGAATTCAGCAGTGTTTATTCATAACCATTCAGCAACCCTCATAAGCACATCTTGTGCTGCCAAAGAGCCTAAATACTGCATATTGATTACCCGAACTTCAGTTCACGTTTGTTTCTTCTGAAACGCACCAAAATAAACAGGCTTGAAACTCCATTAATCTATATAGTTGTTTGATTTTGACAACACAAAATCCAAGTTCTGAATAGTTACGTTTATTCCATTGTTGATCTTCGAGAATCATATGTTACAGATTAATTCCGCCAGAACCCCTTGTTACCAAAGTGTGATCTGAGGTTGTTTTTCGGTAACATGCAACCAAAGAGGATCGGTGAAATCTTTTATCAACATCAGATAAATATTGTCGTGTATATCTCACTCTTCCCTGATATTGAACATCCTGCGAAGATAGTAACGTGTTGAATAATTCCTGATCCTTAGCCTCAAGATCGAATAATTCCCTAAAATATCAGGAACACAATAAATGTAGACTAAAATTGTCCTTATCCTTAGTAAAACTTTCACTCAGAAGGTACATTTTTGTGGAACTCACTTTTGAACAGTCTGATTCTGATAGAGAATGTTTCACCGGTTTAGGTGGTCTTTGCTTCGTTGGTAAGGCTCTCAATAAGAATACATCGCTTCGTCAGGCTTTGAAGAAAATTAAAAAGCGTTATGGAATTTCTAACATGGATTTGGTTCTGGCTTACGCCGGGTTACTGGTAACCGGTAATCATCATTTTGATGGTATTGATACCTACCGCCATAATGACTGGTTTAAAGGAAGGGTAAAGGACACCAATAAAAACAATCTCAATCATTGTATGGATAAATTGCAGGGTGTCCTGCATTACTTCCTCCTGCATTACTTCCTCCTGCATTACTTCCTCCTGCATTACTTCCTGCATTACTTCTTCTGCATTACTTCTTCTGCATTACTTCTGGCCAATAAACCTTCAATCATGCTACTGGATGAACCCTTTTCAAATATTGATAGCCAGGTTCGCCAACATCTTGTCCGGTTGTCCGGGAGATTCGGGATATCCTCAAACAGAAAAAAATAGCAGGGCTTTTTGTTACCCACAGCCCTATGTGCATAAGTAGCAGTTTATGGGAAAAAGTATTCTCTGTGAGATATCACTCGAGTGTGATCAGGGCAGTTATCAACTGGTGTCCGAGCAGACTAACCCGGTGATGGACGGTGCCAGCGTTGAACTCAGTATTGAGCCTCATCATCTGGTACTTTTTGATGCAGAAGGGCAGCTGGTTTCTGGCTGAAACCAGCATTCAAAAGAAAATGCGATTTTAAAAAACGTCGATTATGCTTTGGGTGCGAAATCAGCACTGGCTTCACGGTGAGCTGTGTAGATAGCCTCACCATCACTTTCACCATCGAAAATCACGGTAACATCAGGCGAGAATAAAAGGATATCGCCCACTTCGGCCACGTATTTTTCACCGCTGGTGTCACGAACAACAATCTTACCTTTGGTGATAACTTTGTACTCAACTGAATCATAAAAATATTCGAACTCAGCACCAGGCGACATGGTGAAGTGGCCAATAGTCAGCGCATTGCTGTTATTGGTGACACTGACTTCAGCCATATCACTATTCAGGCCAGATACATTCAGCAGCTCACTTAAATCATTCAATCTGAATGAGCCGGATTTCAATAATGTAATGGTACCGGGTTTACTGGTTAAACTGGTCATCGTTTTCATCACCTTTAAAAGAAGGAAGCCTACTGCTTCCCCCTTATTTTTTTCCCTGTAGCTGTCGCTTATTTCAACGGCCACTCTCCGGAGCCAATTACAGACAGCTGCGATAGATAGCAACAATCTCTTCCAGGCTTGCCTTGCGTAGATTGGTCAGAGAACAGGCATTATTCAGGGCGTTTTGCGCCATAAATGCCAGCTTGTCTTCTTTCACACCAAGCTCGCCCAGACGTTGTGCTGTACCTACCTTAGTCGATAAATCAGCGATAGCCTGAATACCTGCATCAATCGCCTGCTCCTGGTTCATACCCGTGGTATCAACACCCATGGCTTTGGCGATATCAACAAAGCGTTCAGGGCTGGCAATGGCGTTAAAGGCAGGATTATGTTGCAGGGCAAGGCATTCGATATCGGGATAAGAGTTTGAGTGCAAAGAAAGTTGATATATTACCGGAACTTTTCCTGTCAAGCTCAATCTAAGCAGTAACGCTGACTACGCTTGTTTTCATGCATGATATGAATAATATTGCCACAGACTGTACCTATTGCCTTGAGCACTTAAGTGAAGAACCTGAACAAAAGGCAGTTCGTGATAAACGGAAGTTTCTCAGGTTATTCAACCATAGAGCGGTGAGCAAGAGTGAAAACGTTTCCGAAATTACAACACTAATAAACTGTGGGCATCAGTTTCATACAAAGTGTGTTAGGGATTGGGTGGTCAAAAAAAGAACCTGTCCTAACTGTCGACAAGTTACATCAATGACAGATGTTCCACTGCACAATAAAAATATTAATTCCTTGCTGATTCGTGCGGCTGTATCTGGTGATTTGCAGGCTGTAGAATTCTGTCTTAATTCAGGTGCAGATATTACAGCCAGTAAAAATTCCAACGGTACACCTTTGCGCCATGCCGTAAAACATAATCATTTCGAGGTGGCAGAGTTACTGATAAACCGCAGCTTAGTTGTCGATGCTGAAGCCTGTACTGAATTGGCATTACGGTATCTTTACTTTCATCCGGATGTGGTTAATAAGCAGCGTCGGGCTTTTGAATTAACAACAATTGCAGAAGAACACAACGGTCTTGCTGCCAGAAGAAACCTGGGTATTCTCTATATTGACGGTATTGGTGTCACTCAGAATCAACTGAAGGGGTTTCAGTTGTTAGAAAAAGCAGCCAATCAGGGAGATAGCCTTGCCCAGAAACGGCTTGGAACTATTTTTTTCTATGGTCAGGGTACAAATCAGGATTACCAACAATCTTTTAAGTGGTTCCGAAAGTCCGCAAAACAGGGAGAGCCCGAGTCTCAAAAATTTCTATCCCTCCATTATTATAATGGTCTGGGGATCCGGCAGGATTATACCCTTGCAAAGCAATGGTGTAAGAAATCTGCGATTAATGGCAACCCTATTGCCATGGCAAGCCTGGGAGCCATTTATTTACAGGGAGATGCAGGTGAAAAAAATATTCCCAAGGCATTTCACTGGGTTGAAAAGGCCTTAAAGCTTGATCCTGAAAATCCAGATAGTCTGTACTTACTGGGTTATCTGTATATGAAAGAATCAGAAGAATATGCAAAGGGTCTGGTTTTGATCACAAAAGCTAAGGATCTGGGTAACAGAAAAGCTCGACAATATTTGAATGATTTTTTTAACAATGTTCGATCCGGTACTCTGGAATTCAGCAGTATCCTGAGAAATCTTTTAGAGGCTACGAAGAGAAAGAACGCTCGTATTTATAGATTGCTTGGCACCCTCTATACCTATGGAATCGGTGTGGAAAAAAATTATGCCGTAGCTATTTTCTTCTTAAAGAAAGCTGCTACACGAAATGATGCTCATGCACTCAATCAACTTAGCTATGTTTATTCGAAACTTGGTAAATATCAACACGCTTTTACCTGTACTGAGAAAGCAGCCAATCAAGGACTGGCTCAGGCTCAAAATAATCTGGGCATTATGCATTTGGATGGGATTGGAACTGAAAGAAGCACCTCAAACGCGGTCTTCTGGCTTCAGAAAGCAGCTGAACAGAACAATGACTCTGCCCTGAATGAGCTGGCCATAATGTATATGGAGGGAAAAATTCTGGAACAAAACCATTATAAGGCCTTCAATTGTTTTATGAAGGCCGCCTTAAGTGGGAATTCATCAGCTCAATACAGTTTGGGCTTTATGTTTATTAACGGCACTGGAACAGCCCCTGACGAAATAAAAGCTATACACTGGTTTACATCAGCAGAAAAAGCTGGGAATCCTCATGCTCAACAGCAGTTACGGAAGATGAATATCCAGCATGGATAGGTGCTGTTACTTCCCAATACAGAAAGAAGAGAAGATTCGGCCAAGCAGATCATCACTGGAAAATACTCCCGTAATTTCGCCCAAAGCCTTTTGAGCCAACCGAAGATCTTCTGCCAGGAGCTCCCCTGCTCCAAGGTGCTCAAGCTGCTGTCGGCCATTTTCAATAAATTCGCTGGCCTGGCGCAGAGCCTCAAGATGGCGACGACGGGCAGAGAAACTTCCTTCCATAGCCCCATCAAATCCCATGCAGGATTTCAGGTGCTCTCTGAGAGCACTGATTCCCTGCTCGCTTCTCTGATCATTACAGGCACAAATTCGTAACACCGGAACGCCATCAACCTCTGTAAATCCTGGCTGCTCGCCAGTAAGGTCGACTTTGTTGCGGATGATGGTCAGCTTTTCCTGGATTGGCAGACGATCAGCAAATTCAGGCCAGATATCGTGAGCATGGGTCGCATCGGTAGAAGAGCCATCTACCATCAACAGCACCCTGTCCGCCTCGTCAATGGCTTTAAAGGCCCGCTCAACGCCAATTTGTTCAACCAGATCATCAGTCTCACGTAAACCAGCGGTATCAATCACATGCAGGGGCATACCATCAATATTGATATGTTCCTTCAGTACATCCCTTGTTGTTCCTGCTATCTCGGTAACAATAGCGGTGTCTCTGCCCGCCAGAACATTCATCAGGCTGGACTTTCCGGCATTGGGGCGACCGGCAATAACCACGGTCATTCCATCCCTTAAAATGGCTCCCTGACCCGCTTCCCGAATAACCTCATTCAACTGCTGAGTAATACTTGCCAACTCTCCGGTGACCTTTCCATCATTCAGGAAGTCAATTTCTTCCTCTGGAAAGTCAATGGCGGCTTCCACATAAATTCTCAGCTCAATCAAAGACTCCACCAGACCATTAACTCTCTGAGAGAAAGCACCCTGAAGTGATCGTAAAGCTGAACGGGCAGCCTGCTCTGAAGTGCTGTCTATAAGGTCGGCTATGGCCTCTGCCTGGGCCAGGTCCAGCTTATCGTTAAGGAACGCGCGCTCTGAGAACTCTCCCGGGTTGGCCTGACGAACACCAAGGGCAAGAATTCGTTTCAGCAGCATATCAAGAATGACAGGACCACCATGCCCCTGCAGTTCAAGAACATCCTCACCGGTAAATGAGTTGGGATTTGGAAAGTAAAGTGCTATGCCTTCATCCAGAACCTGACCATCAGCATCATGAAAAGGACTGTAATGGGCAAATCGGGGCTTGGGTTCTAATTTCAGTATTTCCCTGGCAATACTCAGGGCATCAGGACCGGAAACGCGAATAATCCCCACACCTCCACGACCGGGAGCGGTGGCCCGGGCGGCAATAGTGTCCTGGTGAACCTGCTGGAGGGTGCTGAAATCAGACATGACAAGCCATCGGTAACTGCTAAATCGGTGGCATAGTCTATGCGCCGACAGGTCTTTAGTACATAGAGAGAACGCTTTAATACCTGATCGTTACCGGCAGCCTTAACGGTACATTGGAACGAAGCTGGTTAATGTCATTGTCGATAAAAGCATCGGGATTGAGTTCGTGCAGGGATCTCATCAGCCCGGACCAGCTGCCATATTCCGGAAAATCCGGGAAGAGCTGTATCGCTACCATACTGATTGAATAACCTGCCGATACAACGTAGACATTTTCTGGTGTTGCTCTGATGGCAAGCGCCTGGCCTATCTTGTTATAAGAAGTGTTATACGAGGTGTCATTGGGAGCAGCGAGTATTTCACTCGACGGCTCTTTTCTTCTTTGCCTTGCTATTTCATCCCGGCTTTGCAGCGAGTGCATTACCATCTCATTGGCTTCATTTACGGTTGAGTCTTTTGCAGGCAGTTTCAACAATGTACCCGCCTGGATGATGCCAATATCCGTATTGGCCAATACGGATGGATTCAGTTTTACCAGCGCCTCCATCAGTGAATACCAGCCACCAGACTCCGGAAACTCAGGTAGCAACTTAAAGGCGATAACACTCAAGCTCTCGCCTTTAGCCACCTGGTAGGTTAGTTTACTTTTTTTTTATCACCTGGATGATCTTTATTGAAAGATGAGTCAGGTATCAGACTCTCTGGCAACTCCTGATTCTCAGCTTCTATTTCAAGGTCGCCCTGCCCGGAAATGGTTAGAAAAGCATCAGCGCGAAGTCTGTCCATATTCCCTTCAATAAATGCCTCAGGGTTAAGCTGGACCAGACGGTTCATCACCACTTTCCAATCCTGAGCTTGAGGATAGTTTGGCAGCAGCTTCAGCGCGATAGCGCTGATATTTTCACCGACAGTTACTTGATAGCGGTTTTCACTTTCTTCCTCAGAAATACTGTCAACGTTGAAGTATTCCTCTGCCGGCAAGACAAGTATGGACTCGGCCAGCAGTCGATTGGCATCACCGCCGACAAAGGCTTGAGGGTTCAGTTCAACCAGTCTGTCCATAACGGCTTCTACACTGGCAGCGTTTGGATACTCGGGTAGCAGCTGAATAGAAATAGAGCTTAGACTTTCGCCTTTGGAAACTTCATACGTTCCGGCCTGGCTCAAATCTTCCTCAGAGAAATCAGCATCAGCTGGTTGCTCATAATTTTCAGCTTCTACTTCAAAATACTCTTTTGCAGGAAGCGTCAGAAAGGCATCAGAGCGAAGCCTGTTTTCATCACCATTGATGAACGCCCCGGGGTTCAGGGTTACCAGCTGCTCCATAATGCCTTTCCAGTCATGAGCTTCCGGATAATCCGGAGCCAGTTTCATGGCGATAGCACTGACAGATTCACCCCGGGAAACCTGATATTGATCACTTCCTTTGACTGATAAAATCACCTCTGCCGGGGGCGTGGCTTCATCCGTATTTTCAGAAGTCTGCTCATTAACGTCGACAAAGGTTTCTTCCGGGAGTTCCTGGTTTTCTGCTTCTACTTCAAAATCATCTCTGGCAGGAAGAATCAGCAGCGCATTAGAAAGTAGCTTGTTGATATCCCCATCAATAAAGACTTCAGGATTTAACGCCACCAGATGGCTCATTACTGCCTGCCACTGATCAGTTCCTGGATAGTCATGCACCAGGTTCATGGCTATCTCGCTGATACTTTCACCCTTTTCTACCTGGTGAATATTGTTGTCAGATTCTATTGGACTTGAAGCAGTACTCTGGAAATGGGACGCTTCCTCGATGGTATTTTGAGGAACCTCTGTTATCTCTTCAGCTTGATTTAAGGTTTGATCAACCGTATTAGATGCCACTGACTCAGAGATAAGCTGAGTCTGCTCCGGCAACCTCAGTTCAGTTTCTGCACGCAGCAGATTAACATCACCATCAATAAATGCATCCGG